>NZ_JARXAI010000019.1 GCF_029865925.1 Sphingorhabdus sp. | reverse complement strand
CTCCTCATGCCCCCAGCTGCGCCAGACAACACGCGCAGGCGCAGGCACAGGAGAAGCTACAATCATCGATTGTCCAGCAAGGGTCAGTTCGCCAAATGAAACTTGCGTGTTCAAAAGGAAATAGTTGCTCGTCAGTTTAATTTGCCCTTGCACCTGAGAAGTCGGCTCAAGTGCCGCAAGTTCAGGTGCGGCCCAGAATCGAATAAGACTGCCATAGCCATTCGAAGGCCGCTTGGCGAGATAGCTGCGCGCGGTCGATAGGTTCATCTTACCCGGCGCAAATAGCATCGCTAACAATGGTGCTTGCTCGGGCAGCAATGTGTTTACGTTCAGCGGAGATAAAGCTGACTTAGGCAGTGCACAAATCCAGTCCTGAAGCTTGGCATAAACAGCTGGCGTTACGCCCTTCACTGCCCGTAGCTCACTCGGGTGGGCGAATAGCCTATTGGCAGCCAGATAGGGTGTTGTCGCGGACCGGTAGGCGTCATCTTCCACACCATTGGTAACTGGCGTGGTATCACTGTCCGCCCAATCTGTAGCCGCTGAGGCTATATTGCGCGCTGTATTTTCATCAGTGCCCAAGGCGACCATAAGCGATGTCATCTGTGTCGTGCCAGTTGCGTTTGCCAGATAGCGCCCATCTGCGTCGGTCACCAGACTATTCAAGTTAAAGCAATTGTCGGCATCACGTAGCGTCGCGGTCGCTGAACCCAAAGGAATAGGTAAGCTTTGCGGTTTACCGAGCCAGTCACCCTCTAGCGTAGTCTGTGCCGCATCGCGCGCCAGCAGGTCCTCAATCCGTGCGACCGCAATTGCTTCTGCGGCGTAGGTAAACATCCGCGCTTGCGCCAGAGCGTTACCATTTGACGTCAATTTGCTCGACAGCGTCAGCCGGTCAAGCGTTGTAGCGGCAATCACAGCCAGCACCGCCACCATCAACAATACCGACAGCAAGGCAGCACCGCGTTCCGAGGGTTTAGCTGGCATCATTGATTAGGGCTTGTTTCAATGCTGGGCGGCGGAACGCGTGTTTGCGGCCCGACGAGAAAGAGCAAACGTTCCTCTGCCCTGCCCTTCACCGTCACGCGCAACGCAACCGCTCGCGGCAAAGCATTGGCATCTGCAGCGCTCCAGTCACCACGCCACTGCCCTTTATCATCGCGATACTCGACATTCGCGGACGTAACATTTTCGAGCAAAGTTGCCGCATCTCCGGGGGCAGCACCATCCAACATCGGCCAACTTAACCGCTTAAGCGCCCCGTCCTCCAAAACATAAGCCACGCGCTGCAGGCCTGCCCTTGGCGCTGCATCATAGTTGGACCAACCTGCCCGAACAAATCCAAATAATGCGCCGGTAACGGTCGCATCTCCTTGCGTGAAAGCCGGCACAGCTTGTCCTGATTGATCGCGCACTGGCCTTGCAATAGCTTGCGCCAGATCGCCTTCCAAGCTGTTGGCTAGACGGTGTGATAACGCCATTTCCTCCAAGCGCTTTTTCACGGCAATTTGCGTGTCAGTGCCGGAACGCAGAAGCATGACGCCTGCAACGGAGATCAGTGCAAAAATAGCCAGCGCCACCAGCAGTTCAATCAGCGTGAAGCCAGCTTCTGTGCTGCGGACATTGGTCACTGCTCAATTGGCCTTGCGATGGATAAGCGGGCCTTACGCAGCGCGGCGTTGCCTGAGCCTGTGACCACAATTTCAACCATCACGAGACGACTGTCGTCGGTTGGACTGGCGGTTGCTGTCCATATCCACTTCTGACCGCCATTGACCTCTTCGCCGTGCCTTTCGCCTAAAGTGGGTGGCGCGGGGTTAGACAATATTTCAACCGCCACATTGCGCGCAACCTGCCACGCCATGCCGCTATCGGCCAAATTGGCTGTCGAGCGCACTGAATATCCCTGCAGTCGAACCATCGCCAAAGCTGCAAGGCTAAATATTGCCAAAGCGACCATGATTTCCAATAAGGTAAAACCGTTGCGCTGTGGTTGGGACTTAACGAACAACGCGGACATCCCCCGTGGCGGCCAGCGCGAGCGTCACCGCAACATTGTCACGCTTGATAATGATGTTAGCGGCGCTGGAGGGCGTGCCGGTGCTGTCAAACGCAACGCGCATTTGACGCGCGCCTGACATCTGAACAGATGTACCGCTTTGCCAGTCAGTAGATGTAAAGGGCGCCTCTGACAGGGGAACCCATACACCATTGTTCCGGCTCTCAAAACCGTAACCTGAGGGACGGATCGTGACCGCCATACTGCGTGACTGCACGATCGCATTGTCACGCAACGCCGCTACCCGGGCGGCAAAGCGCTCCACCTCATGGCGCACACCGCGCTCTGGCGACCCGACCGTCATCACAACTGCGGCGCTGGCGATGCCAATGATGAATATGACCACCATCAGCTCTACCAACGTAAAGCCCTGCTCATTTCGCTTGATATTTGCAGAAGGCGGCGTCTTAAGCGCCGTAAATATCCGCATTTTCATTCTCGCCACCAGGCGCGCCGTCGCCACCAAGCGAATAGATATCAAAAGCACCATTTTTTCCGGGCATGCTGTACTGATAAGGGCGGTTCCATGGGTCCATCGGTAGTTTTTTGATATAGCCCTCGGTGCGCATTCCACTTATAGTGGGCGGCGTAACCAAAGCCTGAAGGCCTGCTCCTGAGTCTGGATAGGTCAGATTATCGAGCCGATAGGTTTCCAACGCTTGACCCAGCACTGCAATATCAGCCTTTGCCTTTTGCACCATGGCCTTATCTTGGTTCGGCAGAACATTGATCGCGACAATCGTGGTCAGCAATGCTAAAATAAACAACGTCACCATCATTTCGACAAGCGTAAATCCGTTGCGTTCTAATTTGCTCTTTTTCCGCCTGAACTTGGCAGGTGGAAGATTTGTGTCAGTGAGCAGGTGAAACAATATGCGGAGCATGTCTAAAGTCCCGAAAGGTTTTGAAGTTGAAGTATAGGTAGTAAAATTGCCAATATTATTACGGCGACAACGCCACCCATCGCCACAATGATAAGTGGTTCAAGCAGCGACAACGCTGTGCTGGTAAAGTTATCAAATTCGCGCTCCAGATACTCGGCAGCGCGCTCAAGCATCTGATCAAGCTGACCAGCGCTCTCGCCACTGGCGGTAAGATATACTAGAAGCGGCGGAAAAACGCCGCTGGTGCGCATCGCGCCCGACAGGCTACCTCCGCTGCGCACAGCTTCGACAATATCGTTATTGGCGCCAGAAAGTACCTTGTTCCGAATGGTGCCGCCCGTAAGACGTAGCCCCTCCAGCAGAGGTAATCGGCTTGCGACCATTGTAGCCAATGTCCGCGCCATGCGCGCTGCATGCAGGTTGCGCAAAAGTTTTCCCAGCAGGGGAATGCGTAAAATATTGCGGTCAACAAACATACGGAAAGCGGGCCGCTTCAAAGCTTGTGCGAACAGAAACGCACCAATGACAAAAACGAGAATGAGCGCCCAATAATAACTGGCCAAAAACGCGGAAATACCAATCACGATGCGCGTAATCAGCGGCAACTGCTGATCCACATTGTCAAACTGTTCAACGACCCTTGGGACAACCGAAACCATCAATCCCATAACGACCAATGTTGCTACAAGTGACAAAATCGCTGGATATGCAAGGGCACCAATGAGCTTACCGCGCATTTCAGCCTGTCGTTCAAGCAACACCGCGAGGCGCTCTGTGATCAATGGCAAGGTGCCCGCCCCTTCACCTGCCGCGATCATCGCGCGATACAATGCAGGAAAGCTATTGCTCTCGCGCCGCATTGCTTCTGACAGACGCTGCCCTTCGACAACGCCTGCATGCACATCCGTTAATATCTGGCGGACATGGGGCTGTTCGCTCTGGCGGCTAATCGTACGTAAGGCTTCTTCCAAGGGCGACACTTGAGCCAATGAGGACAATTGCCGCGTAAACAATGTAAGTTGCTTTGTACTGAGCCGTGCCTGCCGCTTGAAAGGCAGGTTGGCAAAGGCCGACGCGCGCGCTTCAGCTGGCGTAACGGCGACAATGTACAGCTTCTTTGATACCAGTTGTTCACGCGCCATGTCATCATTGGCCGCAGATATGCGTCCGCGCCGTTCGCGCCCATCCGTGTCGATCGCATGATAGGCGAATTCAGGCATCAACAATGTCTTCACGGCGCGAAATGCGAATGGCTTCCTCCGGCGTGGTCTCCCCACTGCGCACCAACTTACGCGCTGCGGCGCTCAGATTAGGCTGGTTCACAAATGCATGTCGCGCCAATATGGCTTCATCACCGCCATCATTAATGAGACGCCGGATGGTGTCATCAACGCGCACCGCCTCAAACACACCAATACGGCCCTGAAATCCGGTGTTGTTGCAATCAGCGCAGCCAACTGCCTTGTATACAGCTGTGCCTTTATCAAAACCAAGCAAGGATGCAGCATTACCCTCGGCTTGAACCGTTTTGCGGCACGCTGGGCACAGCCTGCGCACAAGACGCTGGGCGATAACTGCGCGTAATGTTGAGGCAAGCAGGAACGGCTCAACCTTCATATCGCGCATACGCGTAATCGCACCCAAGGCATCATTTGTGTGGACCGTAGTCAGCACAAGATGACCCGTCAGCGCAGCTTGAACGGCAATGTCGGCAGTTTCGCGGTCACGGATTTCGCCTACCATCACAACATCGGGGTCCTGCCGTAATATCGCACGTAAACCAGCGGCAAATGTCATGCCTACTTTTGCATTCACCTGGGTTTGGCCGATGCCTTCGACGGCATATTCCACTGGGTCTTCAACCGTCAGGATATTGCGCGAGCCGTCATTCAAACGTTTCAGGCCCGCATATAGCGTAGTGGTCTTACCCGACCCTGTAGGGCCAGTTACGAGGATAATGCCATTGGGTTCAGCCAACGCTTCGCGCAAGATTACAAGCGCATCCTCAGACATGCCCAGAAGGTCAAGCGATATGCCCGCATTTTCATTGTCGAGGATACGCATCACCACACGCTCTCCAGCGCGGCTTGGTAATGTTGATACGCGAACATCCACCAGCTTTCCGCCAAGCGTCAGGCCAATGCGACCATCCTGTGGAATACGCCGCTCTGCGATGTCTAGCCGCGCCATGACCTTGATACGGCTGACGACCACAGGCGCAACATTGGCTGGCAAGCGAAGCCGTTCTTGCAAGACGCCATCGGCGCGCATGCGAATAACAAGGCCCGTTTCATATGGCTCGATATGAATATCGGATACGCCCTGCCGAACAGCCTCAGCGATGATGCCGTTGATCAAACGGATGACAGGCGCGTCGTCTGCACTGTCGAGCAAATCATCGGCACTCGGCAGCATGTCGGACAATAAATCGCCGTCATTGTTCCCGATCGACCCCGCCATCGCCGCGGCGCTGCCGTCCATGGCGTAATGGTCGGACAAATATCGGTCAAATGTTTGGTTATCCGACATTTCAACATCGAATGGCATTGCCAAAAAACGACGCACCTCAAGCAGCATGATTGGATCAGCGCCCTCGCGCATCGCAACCACCAAACGGTCGTTGCTTTCGTGACGTATCACCAGACCGTGTGTTTTCGCAAAGGCATAAGGCAAATCAAGCAATGGCTTAACATGCGCGGCAGTCAGCTGCCCTGCGGGGGCGGCATCCACCAATATATCGTGTTCAGGTGTTACCCCCTGGCGTATCACGACTGTCCATCCCCGCTGGTTGCGGAAACAGAGCTTGGCGGCACCTCTGTCGGTTGAAGCGGACCGCTTGCAGGTGGCCGGGTCAAATTACCATCTGCCCCGATCATGACGTCATTTACCCCCGCACTGGGCTCTGTAGGGGAGGTCGCGCCCATATAATCACGCAACAGTTCATCAATACTGGGTTCCATATCGGGGTTACGTACCCGTTGCATGTCGCGCACATAGTCATAGCGCCGTGCCGTTAAGCGGTCGCCATCTTCACGACTGCGTAAAATTGTAGGACGAATAAACACCATCAAATTAGTTTTGCTGCGGCTCCGGCTGCGCGATTTGAACAACTCACCAATAAGGGGAATGTCGCTCAGCAATGGAATACGTTCAATTGTACGCCGTTCATCATCATTGAGCAGGCCACCAATTGCCAACAACTGACCATCGCCAACAGTCAACGTAGTTTCAAATTCGCGTTTATTAAGGATGAGGTCGCTTGAGCGAGAAGATACCGGCCCGGCGACGCTAGACACCTCTTGCTTCAGGAACAGCTTTACATCGCCCTGCGCATTAACCTGCGGGGTAACTTCAAGCTTAATACCAACCTCTTGCCGTTGCACAGTTCGGAACGCATTTTCGAAGTTCGCTGACAATTGTTCGCCGGTGCTAACGGGCACTTCTTGGCCAACAAGGAACTTTGCCTTTTGATTGTTCAGCGTCACGATGTGCGGCGTTGCCAACAGGTTGGATTCTGTGTCCGCTGCAATAGCGTTGATGATGGTGCCGAAAACAGCATTTTTGCCCACATCAAGCGCAAAACCACCGAAACCGCCTGTAGCGCTCAATATTGAGGCGGCCGCTGCTTGTTGCAATCCATCGCCCAAAGCGCTGTTGGTTGCTGTGGTGGTTGTATTCCCATTTACAGTCGTCGTTGTGCGCGACAGTTGCTCGGCACCGACGGCACCCGCAATGGTCAAGATGTTGGGCGTTGCATTGGTATAATTGGTTGCCGCAAATGGCGCGTCTTTGCCGCCCACAAGGAATTGAACACCAAGCTTTTTCGCGGCTTCATTGCCGATTTCAACAACGATAGCTTCTACCAAAACCTGTTCAGGCCGAGTATCAAGCTGGCGTATAAGTTCACCCAAAGTGCGCTGCACCTCTGGATTGGCAGCAACGATCAGGGCGTTTGTGCCTTCATAGCGTGTCACGACTACGGGTCCGCGCCCGCCAATGCCGTTTACGCCCGAACCAGAGGCTGATGCAATTACAGGTGCAGATACCGGCGCCGGCGTACCGCCACTGGTTGCCGCAGCAACTGGAGGTAGATCACCGGACTGAGAATTGCCGCTCTGACCACCGATGAGCGACTGAACTGTTTGCAATAGTGTTTCGGCATTCGCAAATTCAAGTCGGTACACACGAATTTCGGCGCCGGATTGCGCGCGGGCATCCAGTTGCTTTGCCATTGCGGCAAAGCGGGCAACCGAGGTTGGGTCTCCCCGCAAAGCGATAGCGTTGCTGCTATCAACCGCAGCAATCGAGACGGGTGATCGTCCACCCTCCCCGCCACCTTGACCAGCTAACCCTTGCAGCGCAGTTGCGATTTCACGCGCGCCAGCGTTGTCTAAATTTATAATCTGGGTAGCAGCACTGTCGCGATCAATTTGGCGGATGAGGTCACGGATACGACGGATATTGTCGGCATAATCGGCAACAACAAGGCTATTGGCGCTACGGTTTGCTGTAAGCGAGCCTTCTCGGCTGATAAGTGGACGAAGCGTTTCTACCGCGCTCGTAGCGTCAATTGAGCGCAACCGGAAAACTTCGGTCACAAATTGGCTGGCAGTAGCGGCTTGGCTGCCGATCCGGCTAGGTTGCGTGGCTGCTCCATCGGAAGGTTGAATGCGGTAGCCACCGCCACGCATGGGAATAGCAACCAATCCATTTGCGCGCAGCGTCGACAAAAATACTTCAAAATATTCGGAACGCGACAGCGGGCGGTCGGTGACGACAGAAACTTTCCCGTTTACACGTCCGTCAACGATGAATGTTTGCCCTGTTACGCGCGCAGCATCCTGCACAAAAGCGCGGATGTCGGCGTCGCGGACATTTAAAGTCTGCTGCGCAGCCAATGGAGCGGAAAGGATAAGCGTGCTGCATGCCAGCAATGAGGTAAATTTACGGATCACTATTGTTCCAAATTTAGAGCTATCGGGACCTTCGAACCGCCACGTTCGACTTCAAAACTTAAGCGGGCACCTGGCCGTAATTGCGCGGCAATGTCTGCCGCCGAAGATATAGGACGTCCGTTGACCCCGACAACAACATCGCCCGCAAGAAAACCTGCGAGGCGCAACATCGTACCGTCATCTCGCGCCTGCAAGACAAGGCCAGTGACACGGCCGCCTTCGTTGCGCGGGGCAAAGCCGATAGCTTTCTGAAGCGTCTCAGCATTCAACCCTCCATCTTTAGGAGGGGAGGATGCATTTTGCGACGATGTTCCCGATGGACTGACAGTTTCCGCGGGAACCGATTGGTCAAGATACAGGGACTCTTTGACGCCGCCGCGCGATAAAATAACATGGTCAAAAGCAACGGTATCGAGCGTAACACCTGGCGCAACTTCCTCTCCCACCGCGTAACTATTTTGAATGCCATCTTCGCCAGCAATGATTGCCGACCCGCCGCCGGAACTCTCGTTCGTCCGAACGCCAAATAAGACCAAGCTTAACGATGTCACATTCTGGGTCGTCGCAGCAGAAGCATCTATGCGATAAAAAGGGTCGAAACCGGTAAAAAGCGCAACCCGCGCAGCCGACGGAACAAGATTAATGCCCGGAGCACTCCATTGCGCGGTTGGTCCAATAGGTGTGACCGTCACCCAAATTAGGCGCGCAGTTTGAACAGCACATAAAGCAGACACCAAGGCGAAAAGCACTGCACCAACTTGCAATGACGTCAGCCGGCGTGATTGCACTTTAACCCTTTCAGCCAACGATAATGCCACAAAGTCTCCTGCGCGAATCCGCCGATATCAGCGGACTAAGCTGCCGTTATGACGTAAAAGTGAAGGTAATAAGACAGTTTCATTACTATGAACGCCTGATATGCGGGAAAGCAACAAATTACGGCGGCATGCTTATGAACACGCCGCCGCAAGTGTGGGGGGAAGATATTTGCTTTAGAAGTTGAAACTAAGCCCGATAGACGCGCTCATTCCCGGATCATATTGGTTGTATATGACGCGGTTATTGCCTGACTGCTGGAACTCGTTGTACTTCGTGCGAGTAAGGTTGCGAAGCTCGACCTTCAAATCGGCCTCCTGTCCGGCAATTTTAATTCCCTGCCGACCAACAAGATCCAACCTAAAGCCTGGGCGCTCAACGACATCTGGCTGAGGCGGCGTTCCGTTGATGCCGCGACTGGTAACGCGATCACTGGAATAAGTGAACAGGAACGTTAACTGTGACAGCTTATCCGTATCTTCGATACCGGCTTGGAAATTAACAATATGGTCCGACTGGCCGGTCAACGGCGCACCGTTCTGGAAATAATCTGTCGCTTTAGTGGAAAATGCTCCGAAAAAGCTTGTCTTGTCACTAGCCTGAACTTTTAACTCTGACTTAGTGTAGGTATAGTTTGCAACCAACACCAACCGCCGCGTTGCAAAGAAATCGCTGCTGCTTAAGTTGCTAAGATCGACATATTTCTGGACATCAATTTCTGCACCATAGAGCGATGCCTCTGGGGCATTTGCGAACGACGTCGTAAAGTCATTAGTAACAAATGCCTCAATTGGATTTTTGATCTTCTTATAAAATGCCGAAAATGAAAAGCGTTGCTCTGGCGCAAAATAATATTCAAACCGAGCCTCACCATTGTAAAGCTGACTATCTATCAGCAGCGGGTTACCGCGATAGGCACGGTTTGTGTCTGGATCAAAATATGGCTGATTGATTAACTCGCGAAACTGGGGGCGCGCGATCGTTTTAGACCCACTGAAACGGGCTTTCATTTGATCCGTCAGGTCGACTGTAACCGTAGCAGCCGGCAACCAATATTGGCGCGACAAGTCGGTCGCCGCACCCGACGCGCCGGGTACTTTAAATACCTGGATCGGAACCACGGACTGCTCGGCTTTTTCCCAACGAACGCCGGCATCGAGGTTGAACATATCACCAATCTGCGCGTTGATTTTGCCGTAACCCGCCCATGTCCGCAACTTAGCTTCAAAAGCTGGGTTTCCTTCATCGCCTTCGAACAAAGAAATCTTGTAAAGATCAATAATCTTTGGCTGCAACAAAAGATCAGCTCGCAGCATGCCTACGCCTGAAGGTAGGGCACTTGCGTCGAAGAAAAATTCGCGTCGCGAACTGATGCGGTCAGTGTCGGAGTAAGCGTTACCGAATGTTATGCCGATATCAGGCGTGATTTTGTACGTCACGTCGACACCGCCAGAGATCAGCTCTTCCGTCAGTTTCGAAAAAATGACCCGCGCATCACCGCGGTTTCGGTTAAGAACGTTGACAAAATAGGCTCCAGTCGGATCAGAAGATGCATTCGTTCTTACATATTCCGTCGATAATTCATAAGGCGCGTCCCGTTGCGATTTTGCATAGGCACCGCGCATATCAATCCGCAGATCGGGTGTGACTTTAAATTCGCCGACAATTTGCGTATTAGCGAGCTGACGTTCGTACCACGCTGTCTTCTGGCGCATAACATCAGCGGTGCCCTGATCAATATTGCC
>NZ_JARXAI010000098.1 GCF_029865925.1 Sphingorhabdus sp. | reverse complement strand
ACCGAAGGAAAAATGCCCTCGCTGTCAAAACCGTCCAGCGTATACGCATCGGTATGGCAAATGCCCGTCGCCATGATTTCGACCAGCACTTCGCCAGCCTTTGGACCTTCCAAATCCAACTCAACAATTTCCAATGGCTTTTTCGCTTCAAATGCAACTGCAGCGCGGGTCTTCATGGTACTTGGGTCTCCGTTATACTTGCCAAAGGCTTTTCCATTAACCGCGCAGCGGTGCAAGCCTAGATTCCAGCATACCATGCATAGTCGCCGACATCCTCCCAATATCCGCCCTTTCCACCATGAAATTTGGTCAGGTCGTCCGTCGCCTCGATGCGCATAACATATTTGGCCTGCTTATAGCCCAATTGCCGCTCTACGCGCAGCCGGATGGGCGCGCCATATTTCACGGGCAGAGTTTCACCATTCATGCCCCACGCCAATATGGTCTGCGGATGGTAGGCGTCGACCAAGTCAATCGATTCATAATATGGCAGCGCTCCGTAATCATCAGCGCAATGAAAAACGATATATTTGGCACGGCTCGACACGCGGGCCTGTTGCAGCAACAGGCGGAGCGGCGTGCCTTGCCACTGCGCAATCGCACTCCAACCCTCCACACAGTCATGCCGCGTGATTTGCGTGCGCGCTGGCATGGCGCGCAGCGGGTCCAGTCCAAGCATCAAGGGATTGGCCACCATGCCGTCAACACGCAGCCGCCAGTCGGCAAAACCATTCTGCAGATGCGCGAGATATTCCGCCGAGGTAGCAGTCACTGAACCATTAGTTTTAAAAACGGGCGATATCTCCGATGGGGCAAATTCAGGCGCCAGCGTTGCGCGGTCCATTAACGACCTGTGCGTGATCTGATCGAGACTATCCACCGCACGCAGCGCCGATCTGAAGGTCGCATTCTCATTCAAGGCGTCACAGCCACTCAAGATCAGCGCACCGCTGCCCAAAGTCGCGCCGCGCAACAGGTCGCGGCGGCGCATAAATTTGCGTCCATCGGTCATGGCTGTTCTCCAACTTGGCTGGGTTCACTGGTCGCCGCATGCCGCCCCGTTATCATCGGCCGGACACCCTTAATTGGACCAGAAAGTAGGACCATGAGGAGGTGAACGACAACAAAAAGTGCCATCATCGTTGCGGCAATGAAATGCAGCGAGCGGGCCGACTGCCGCCCGCCAAATAGATCAAGTAACCACGGCCAAGCCGCGTTCATAGCCGGCGACATCGTAATACCCGTCAGGATCATGGTCGGCAGCACGACGAATATGAGCCCAATATACGCTAATTTTTGCAGTATGTTATAAGTGCCGTGCGCGCGATCGAAACGCAGCTGCGCATGATTTTTGATGTCTTTCCAGATATTAGCTACGCTCCATTCCGCACGTCGGACATGCAAGTCCTTTCGAATATGGCCGTTGACCAGCGAACCCAGCATGAAGGCCGTCAGCCCAAGCGCGAAAAGCCACGCAAAGGCAAAATGCCACCTGCGCGCAGCAGCTAGACTATAATGGGTGGGAATGGTCGCCCAGCCGGGAAAGGCAACCCTGCGAACCTTATCTTTTGAATCTAGTGATAGTCCTAGCACGCCAGTGGTTTCAACGCGGGCATTCCCAACTCTCACGAAACCGGTGGTGCGTGTATCGTCAATTTGCAACCAAGCATAATCTCCGCGTGCGCCGAATTCGCCCCAATATAATTGCGGATGGGCGTTAAAGATCATGAGGCCACTCATCAGCAATATCGTGGCGAAAATGGCGTTCAACCAATGCCAGATACGCGTGAGGATATGGTGCCGTTTCACCACATCCTGCGCCCCTGACTGTGCTGCATCCATAAAAGTGCTCCTATTCGTCGGGCGTTGGACTAATTGAGCTGCAACGACGCCTATATCAACGAGCCATTGGCGTTCGAAGAGCTACTGCATCAATATAACTTACTGAAAATGTTAGAACTTTTCACCCGTAAGCCGCTGGCACAACATGTCCAATTGGTCCAAGCTGCCATATTCAAATGTCACCGCGCCCGCGCCCGTCGCATTTTTTTGCGCTATCCGTACCCTCAATCCCAAAAGATCGCCGAGATGCGACTCGACTGCGCGGATATCGGCATTTTCTGGCTGGCCGGCAGATACTGTCCTTTTCGCCTTCGGCGCGCGCTCTTGTTGCACCAGCGTTTCAGTTGCACGAACAGACAGGCCATTTTTGATGACCAGCATTGCCAACTGCACCGCATTGTCACTGCCCAATAAAGCGCGCGCGTGTCCCATGCTCAGCTTTTCTTCCGTCACCAAGTCGCGCAGCGTCGGCGGCAAATCCAGTAAGCGCATCATGTTCGCAACATGGCTTCGCGATTTATGCACCAACTCGGCAAGTTCGGCTGCACTGTGACCAAACAATTCCGTTAGCTTCTTATATGCCTCAGCCTCTTCAATTGGATTTAAATCCTGCCGCTGGATATTTTCGAGAAGCGCAATTTCCAGCGTTTCGGAATCGTCAAAGCTGCGGATGATTGCAGGAATATCATGTAACTGCGCGCGCTGGGCCGCCCGCCAGCGGCGTTCCCCCGCAACAATCTGGTACCCCCCTTGAAACGGCCGAACAATTATGGGCTGAATAATCCCATGCTTTGCTATGCTCGCGGCCAGCTCATCCAACTTCTCATCGGCAAAATGGCGCCGTGGCTGATCGGGATTAGGACGTACGTCGATCACCGACAGCGTCGCAACGCCCTGCCCACGAGAATCCATATCTGAATTTGATTTTGCCGCCATGCTGTCGCCACGCAATGCCTCGCCCAACAAAGCATCCAGGCCCCGCCCAAGGCCCATTTTCTTCTTTAACGGCGACTTTTCAGACGGATTATCGTTGCTCACGCTGCTAACTCCCGGGCCGGTAGTCGGCCAATCAATTCCCTGGCAAGTTTCATATAGGCTTCTGATCCCGAGCAGCGATGATCGTAGACCAAGGCCGGAAGCCCGTGGCTAGGTGCCTCAGACAAGCGCACATTCCGCGGAATGACGGTGTTGAACACCAAATCACCTAAGCAACTGCGCACATCGTCAGCCACCTGCTCGGTCAGCTTATTACGCTTGTCGTACATGGTCAGCGCGATACCCATGATTGTAAGGGCGGGGTTGAAACGACCCTGAACGCGTTCGACTGTTTGTAGTAACTGGCTCAGCCCCTCCAGTGCGAAAAACTCACACTGTAGCGGCACGAGAAGAGAGTCTACGGCAACCAGTGCGTTTACGGTTATCAAACCAAGCGACGGTGGGCAGTCGATTATGCAAATGTCCCAATGCGCGTCCGATTTATCAAACGCAGCTTTAAGCCGACCAGTGCGATCCTCACACTGAACCAATTCGATTTCCGCACCCGACAGGTCAACAGTGGCAGGTACAATGTCGAGGTTAGGAATAAGCGTCGGGATCGCCGCATCTTTCAACGATGCATCACCCAGCAATAGATCGTAGCTGCTGTGAACCCGCTGCGCTTGCTTCAATCCAAGCCCCGTGGACGCATTGCCTTGGGGATCAAGATCCACAAGAACACAGCGCCAACCGCTTGCGGCCAACGCCGTCGCCAGATTTATAGCTGTTGTTGTTTTGCCGACCCCACCCTTTTGGTTCGCTACAGCAATACGGATCATGGCCTTTGCCCCTGTGTTGCGGCAGCCGCTTTTATTTGGCGATGCCCCGATAATGTCCCGACCAGAATCCCCGCATCCTGGTCAGTTATGCTCTTCATAACTTGAAAATTGCCATCCCAGACGCCTTGGGCGTCTTGCCACTCTTGGTCCGCAATACGCCCCTTTGGTAAAAGCCACAAAGTTTTATTTGTCGCAAAACGTTCTGCAAGATCAAACAACTTCGGTAATGGCGCAAACGCACGGGCACTGATGACCGAATAAGGCGCGGTTTCCAAACGTTCCAACGTAACCCCTGCAACATGGACACGACGGGTGAGGTCCAACATTTCAACCGCACGCAGCAAATAATCAATCCGCCGCGCACGCGATTCAACAAGCGTCACGTTGTAATCGGTCAACAATGCAATAATCAGCCCGGGAAACCCAGCACCTGATCCCAAATCCAACCAGCGGGTGGTGGCGGGGGCATGGTCCAGAAATTGCAGCAATTGGGCACTGTCCACAATATGGCGAGCCCAAATATGATCCAGCGTCGATGCAGAAATCAGATTTTGACTGCTCCCCTCCCGTTTCAAAAACGCGACAAAGGTTTTGAGCGCGTCCATTGTTTCACGTGAAACACCTAGCTCGCCCTCAAGCCAAAGCACAGCTTCTTGCTCCGTCATGCGGGCTCCACGATGCTGGATTTTGCCCGCTTGGCATGTACCAAAATGGCAGCCAGCGCCGCCGGGGTTATACCCCTAATGCGCGATGCTCCAGCTAACGTCTGCGGCTTTGCTGTTTGCAGACGCTCAACCATTTCGTTGGAAAGCCCCGCTATCGCACTGTAATCGGTTGTCTCGGGAAGTCTAATTTCCTCATTGGCGGTGACATCATGTATTTCGGCCTCTTGTCGCGCCAAATAGGGTGCGTATCTGCCATCCTGCTCAACTTCATTAAGCAGGTCCGAAGGCCACGCTTCGCTTTCACGTGCAAGCAACGTTGCAACCGATAGCTGCGGAAAGCGCAACCATGCAAACAACGACATTTTACCGGCGTCTTGTTTTACGGAAAGGCCACGCTTTATGAGGACGTCGGCACTTTCCTGGGAATGAAGGCGATCGAGCAAATCTTTGCGCTGATGTTCTCGGTGCTGAAACGCCGCAGCAGTGCTAGCCGCAACAGCTCCAACATCAATCGCCATGGGCGTCAGCCTCGACTGCGCATTGTCGGACCGCAGGCGCAGGCGATATTCGGCACGCGCAGTTAGCATGCGGTAGGGCTCGGTAACGCCTTGTAGGGTGAGGTCATCGATCATGACCGCTATATAGCTATTTGTCCGGTCAATTGCTGGCATGGCTTGGCCCAGATGCTTTGACGCCGCGCCAATACCTGCCACGAGCCCCTGTGCAGCCGCCTCCTCATACCCCGTAGTTCCATTAATTTGCCCGGCACAATATAAACCCTCAAAACCGCGTACAGCCAGACTGGAATCCAAACAGCGCGGATCAATATAGTCATACTCAACCGCATAACCAGGCACCACAATCTGACATTGCTCCAAGCCAGACATTGACCGCACCATAGCCTCTTGAATGTCGGTCGGGAGTGAGGTTGAAATGCCGTTTGGATATATCAAATGGCTGTCGAGCCCTTCGGGCTCCAGAAAAACCTGATGGCCTGCGCGGTCTCCAAAACGGAAAATCTTATCTTCGATTGATGGGCAGTAGCGCGGGCCCCTGCCCTCAATGTCCCCGCCAAAAAGTGGGGAGCGGTCAAGCCCAGACCGAATGATGTCATGCGTCTGACTGTTGGTACGCGACATGGCGCAAAATAATTGCGGCACAGTCCGGCGGCTGCGCATTGCGGACATGGTCCATTCTTCGCCGTCGGAGGGCTGCATTTCCAGCTGCGCCCAGTCAACGGTCCGGCCGTCCAAGCGCGGTGGCGTCCCGGTCTTTAAACGGGATATCGGTAAATCCGCTTGCCTCAACTGTTGCGAAAGCAACATTGCTGAATCTTCGCCGACCCGACCACCATCGAGCCGCTCTTCTCCGCGGAATAACTTGCCGCCCAGAAATGTTCCAGTGGCTAGTATGATCGCTGGCGACTTTAGGATAGTGCCATCACCCAGAACCAAACCCGCAACGCGCGTCGGTGCGAGCGGAAGGAAATGTAAAGCCGCGGCCTCACCTTCAATAATGCGGACATTGGAAAGTTCATTAAGTTGACTCTGGATGGATGCCTTAAATAACTTGCGATCTGCCTGAATACGGGGACCCTGAACCGCTGCACCCTTAGATGCGTTGAGCATTCGGTAATGCACGGCGGAATCGTCGGCGGCACGGCCAATCAGACCGTCAAAGGCATCAACTTCGCGCACCAAATGGCCTTTTCCAAGACCTCCAATAGCGGGATTGCATGACATTGCGCCTATCATTAGCCTGTCAAAGCTGACCAAGGCGACACGCAAACCCATGCGGCCAGCAACCGCTGCGGCCTCCGTCCCCGCATGGCCGCCACCAACGACGATGATGTCAAAATCAGTCTTCATGTGTCGCGCATAGCCGAACTGATAGCTGGGGTCAAAAAGGAGAAATTATTGTTTCACGTGAAACACTATTTTCCAACGCAAAATTTCCCGAAGATTGTGTCCAACAGATCTTCAGTGTGGGCACGCCCGGTCAGCGCGTCTAAAGCCAAACGCGCTTGGCGCAGATGTTCTGCGATAATCAACCAGTCCTCTGTCTCATGGCATGCGCTTAAAGCATCGGCCGTCTGCCCAAGCAATGTTCGTTGCCGCGCGTTGACGGCGAACTGATCCGCAGGTGGCAATAATGTTTTTGCGGTCCGCGCCACAGTATCGAGCATTTCGGATATGCCCATGCCAGACACCGCAGACACCGCAATCGCGTCCGCAGATTTGCTGACATGCCCGTTCCAATCGCTTTTTGTTGCGACCTCAATCAAATTCGGGTGGATTGGGCCAGAGCCCTGCGTTCCAAGCCACAATATTATATCCGCTTGTTGCATGGCTGCGTGGCTGCGGTCGATGCCGATTTTCTCAATCACGTCTTCGCTGTCATCTCGCAATCCCGCTGTGTCGGTGAATATCAGTGCGACACCCTGCACACTGACCGGCACCTCAATCATGTCCCGCGTGGTGCCCGCTATATCGGATACAATAGCGGCATCCCGCCCGACAAGCGCGTTTAACAATGTGGACTTGCCGCTATTAGGTGGCCCCGCCAGAACAACCCGCAATCCATCCTTCAACTTTTCCGCAGCCGGCGCGGCCAATAATTGCTTAATTTCGGTCTCTAAATTACTACAACTATCTGTAATTATTTGGTTATTTTGAGAATCGACATCGTCTTCATCTGAGAAATCCAGCTCAGCTTCGGTAAGTGCAGAAAGGCGCAATACTTCCTGACGCCATTGCTCGATTGCGGCACTAAACGCGCCGCCAAACATAAGGTTGGCGGCGCGGCGTTGCCATTCGGTCTCTGCAGACAAGAGATCAGCTAGTCCCTCAGCTTCATTGAGGTCCATTCTGCCATTGGCGAAGGATCGCCGCGTGAATTCCCCCGCCTCTGCGCGCCTCACTCCCTGAAAGGCCTGAATGGCTTCCTCGACCGCACGGATAACGGCGCGACCACCGTGCAGGTGCAGCTCAGCCAGATCCTCACCCGTTGCGCTTTTGGGCCCTGGGAAGATTACTATCAGCGCTTGATCCAGATGCTCCTTGGTTTCAGGCGAACGCAGTACGCACAAAGAAGCCCTGCGCGGTGCTGGCAGTCGCCATACAAGTCCGCGCACCACGTCAAAGGCCGCTGGCCCGCTGATCCGCATTATTCCAATCGCAGCGGGAGGGGCGCCGCTGGACAGCGCAAAAATCGTGTCGGGGCAATGCATCAAAAATCGCTATTTTTTATCTTTGCTATTCAAGCCCGACATCGCCGCCTTGGCGCCTGTCTCGATCAACTGCTGAAACAATTGAAGCCCCATTTGTCCCATGGGCGCGATTTGTTTGCCGAGTTCCTGCAATTGATCAATGCCGCCGGCGCCGTTCATCAAGTTGGTAACCTTCTCGACGTAGGCTTCATTGGCCTTCGTAACATCAGGCAGACCGAGCAACGCCCGCGCCTCTTCGGGCGAACAATCGATTTCAATGTGCATCTTCATGGGCCACGCACTCCTATTTGCTGATAGGAGGCACTATAAAGGCTAAGTCGAATCACGCAATTGCGGAGAATGTCCGCCAAGGAGCTGAATATGGGTGAAATGGTGAATGTGGATGCGCTGGTTGAGGATGCCCTTTTTCCGGCCTATTTGGCGGCGCCAGCTGGAACCGCCCGGGCTGCAATCATCGTGATACCGGAGATCTTCGGGGTAAATGCCGGTATTCGGCAAAAGGTCGATCATTTGGCAGCCTCAGGATATCTTGCGGTTGCGCCTGATATCTTCTGGCGTTTTGCGCCGGGCGTTGAGCTGAACCCCGATGTTGAAGCGGAACTTCAAGAGGCGTTTGGTTATTTTGGCCAATATGATGCTGATGATGGCGTTCGCGATATTGAGGCGATGATCCATGCGATCCGCACGGGGATTGGAAAACAAGCGCCTGTCGAAAAGGTGGGTTGTGTTGGGTACTGTCTGGGTGGACGTCTGGCCTATATGGCGGCAGCGCGGACGGATATCAGTGCGTCAGTTGGCTATTATGGCGTCATGATTGACCAGATGCTGCATGAAAGCCACGCCATTGCTAACCCGTTGATGCTGCATATTCCGACCGCGGACCATTTTGTTGGTCCAGAAGCGCAGGCCGCAATACATTCTGGCCTTGGCCATAATGCCAAGGTGACGCTGCATGACTATATTGGCCTTGACCATGGCTTTGCTGCCGAGATGGGTGCACGGCGCGATGCGGTCGGTGCTGCACTTGCAGATAGCCGCACCGCCGCGTTTTTCGCAGAGCATCTGGGATAGACTTTTGGGCTTCCCCTGTTTATGGGGAAGCCAATTTAGCCGCCTATCATCGCAATCACATAACGGCCAACCCCCAAGTCGGGGTCAGTCCAACCTTCATAGATCATCTTGCCGGCGACATATACGATAACCGCCATGCCGAACCATGCGATCCATTTATAGCGTTCAATATATTGCGCGATAACATTCGCGGCGATGCCCATAAGGGCAACAGCAAAGATCAGACCAACAATCATAATGCCGGGATGGTCCTTGGCTGCACCTGCCACCGCAAGAACATTATCGAGGCTCATCGACACATCGGCAACTGCCACAGCCCATGCAGCAGCGGCGAAGCTTTTGGCCGCTGGAATACCGCTATTTTCGTCACCCAATATTTCAGGTGAGCCCGGGGATTCTGTTGCTTCGCTGCGTTTCAAGTCGCGGTACATCTTCCACGCCACCCAAATCAAAAGCAGTCCGCCAACAAATATCAGACCGATGACGCCCATCAATATGTTAACCATCAACGCAAATACGACACGCAAAACGAGCGCGGCAATAACGCCGATGAAGATAACTTTTTTACGTTGTTCCGGAGGCAACCCAGCCGCCAACGCGCCAACGACAATGGCATTATCACCCGCCAGCACCAGATCGAGCAGAATGACAGAAGCCAAAGCCGTCCAGGCGCTACTGCTATTTAAGTTGGAGAAATCATTGACGATATGTCCCCAAATTTCGGCAGGCCCACCCAAGGACGGCGCCGCTGACGCGGTTGCGATCAAAAATTCAAGCATCATCACTCCGCCTATTGCTTACTGGTTCATCGAGTCAAAAAAGTCTTCGTTGGTCTTCGAGTCCTTCATCTTGTCGAGCAAGAACTCCATGGCGTCAATAGTCCCCATTTGCATGAGGATACGGCGCAGGACCCACATTTTCTTGAGCTTGTTTTCCTCAACCAACAATTCTTCCTTACGCGTACCGGACTTGCCGACATCCAGCGCTGGGAAGATACGCTTGTCCGCGACCTTGCGATCCAGAACGATTTCGGAGTTGCCTGTACCCTTGAACTCTTCGAAGATAACTTCATCCATGCGGCTGCCTGTATCAATCAAGGCCGTCGCGATGATGGACAGTGACCCACCTTCTTCGATGTTGCGGGCTGCGCCAAAGAAACGCTTTGGCCGTTGCAATGCGTTGGCATCCACACCGCCCGTCAGCACTTTTCCAGATGATGGGACAACGGTGTTATAGGCACGGCCAAGACGCGTGATGGAATCGAGCAAGATGACCACGTCATGCTTGTGCTCAACCAGACGTTTTGCTTTTTCTATAACCATTTCAGCAACTTGCACGTGACGCGTTGCAGGTTCATCAAAGGTGGAGGAGACAACCTCACCCTTCACCGAACGCTGCATATCTGTAACTTCCTCGGGCCGTTCGTCGATCAACAAAACGATCAGGAACACCTCTGGATGGTTTTCTGTGATGGCGCGGGCAATATTTTGCAGCAACACGGTTTTACCTGTCCGTGGTGGCGCAACAATCAACGCACGTTGGCCCTTACCCTGCGGGCTGACAATGTCGATGACGCGGGCTGACTTATCCTTAACCGTTGGGTCAAGTGAATCGAGTATCAGCTTTGAATCTGGATACAGCGGCGTCAGGTTATCGAAATTGACGCGATGGCGCACCGCATCGGGATCGTCGAAATTGATCTTCATCACCTTGGTCAGAGCAAAATAACGCTCGCCGTCTCTTGGCGCGCGAATTTCGCCTTCTACTGTATCACCGGTGCGCAGACCGAACTGGCGGACCATATTTGGTGACACGTAAATATCATCTGGACCCGCCAGATAATTGGCCTCGGGCGAACGCAAAAAGCCGAAGCTGTCAGGCAAAACCTCAATCGTGCCCAAACCCATGATCTGCTCGCCATCTTCGGCAAGTTCTTTCAGGATTGCAAACATAAGATCCTGTTTGCGCAAAGTAGACGCGCCCTCGACACCCAGCTCTTCAGCCATCGATACAAGGTCAGCAGGATTTTTGCTTTTCAGCTCTTTCAAATGCATAGAAAATTCCGTTGGATGGACGCAGTGCCCAGGTTGGTCGCCGATATGAAAAAGATAATCGGTCGAATTTTGAAAAGTCAGTGGCGCAATTGTTATGTGGATAGCGCCTCATGCCCAGGACGAGCTTGAACTGGTAAATACCCCGTGATGGCCACGCCGTCAACTGTTCTAAAATCACAATAGTTTAGTCAGTCCATTAATCGGCTGGCGCTTAAAAGGGTTTGGCAATTACCAATATGACAATGATGGCAGAGGCAATGCCGGGAACTTCATTAAGCAAACGCAATTGCTTGCCGGTTAAACGCCGTTCACCGCGCGCCAACTTCTTGGCATAGCTGACAGTCCAGCCATGATAAGCCGACAGTCCCAAAACAAACAATAATTTGGCGTGAAACCATCCTTGCGCCATCGCGCCGATATTATACGCAAGCAATAATCCCAAAACCCAAACCACAATGATGGATGGATTAAGGATGATTTTAATGAGTTTGGATTCACGGTCTACCCATTTGGCAACTTCCTCAGACCCTTCAGCACTTTCCTGATGGTAGACGAAGAAGCGCGGAATCATGAACAACCCCGCCATCCAAAAAATGACAAAAATAACGTGAGCAGATTTCAGCCAGATATACAGCACAGATAAAATTTCCGTCATAAAAACGGCCTTTATGGGTTAACCCTTACGGACCAGATTGAGAAGCAATTCAACATTTTCGATTGGGGTGTCGGGCTGAATACCATGTCCAAGGTTGAAGATATGCGGCCGATCTTCAAACGCGGACAGGATGTTGTGCACGGAATCTTTCAATACATCACCGCCGGCAATCAGCGCAAGTGGATCAAGATTGCCTTGAACCGGTAGGCCTTTGGGCAATTGTCGGTTTGCCCAATGTGGATCAACGGTTTCATCAAGGCCCAAGGCATCAACCCCTGTCCCTTCTGCATAAGCGGCAAGCTTTCCGCCCGCGCCTTTCGGAAAACCGATAATCACCGCATTAGGATTACGCGCCTTTAACCGGCGCACGATTTCCGCATTTGGCGCGATCACCCATTCTTCAAATTGCGCCGGTGACAATGACCCAGCCCAGCTGTCAAACAACTGCACGGCATCGACACCCGCATCAATCTGGTCACCCAGATAATTCACCGTTGCCGAAATGATAGCTTCGATCAATGCCGCAAAACGCTCCGGCTCCATATAAGCCATTCTGCGTGCCTCTGCTTGGTCTTTGCTGCCTTGACCATGCACCATATAGGTAGCGACCGTCCACGGGCTTCCAGCGAAGCCCAGGAAGGTAGTTTCAGGTGGTAGCTCGGCCGATACCTTACGCACAGTGTTTATAATCGGTGCAAGCCGTTGTGGGGCAGGCACAAATTCTTCAAGTTTTGATTCCGCCAAACGTGGCGCAAGGCGCGGGCCTTCACCTGTTTCAAACCACAGATCCTGACCCATGGCATGGGGGATTACGAGGATATCTGAAAACAAAATTGCGCCGTCAAAGCCAAAGCGACGGATTGGCTGCAACGTGATTTCACACGCCGCGTCGCTGTCATAAGCGAGCGCCAGAAATCCGCCTTTTTCGGCACGGAGCGCGCGATATTCGGGTAAATAACGCCCTGCTTGGCGCATCAACCAAATGGGGGGGACAGCTTCTTCATTGCCCCGAAGGACGTTAAGCAGTTTTTTCGGGTTTTGCGCTGACATAGAGCGGCGAGATCCAATCAAAATATATATTTATATAAAGGATGATGAAAGATGATGTGCTGTTGATAAATAGGGCCTTAAAAGCTTTTGCGGATATTGCCAACAGCTTGACGCATGGGCGTGAACACAACGAAAGGGAGTCGCAATATTCATCCCCATTATCCACACCCTGTGGATACAAAAATACCCCTGTGGATAGGCTGTGCTCGAATCGAGCCCCAAAATTGGGTTAGTGCTTGAGAAACGGACGTGCAAAACTTGTCCCTTGATTTATCCCCAGCCTGCCAACAAGACTGTCCGTTATGACCCAGCGTTTTCATTTGCATTTGTTGTCGGACTCTACCGGCGAGACTTTGGAGAGTATCGCCAAGGCAGCTTTGTCGCAGTTTGACGACGCAGAGCATGTGGTCAAGCATTTCTGGCCAATGGTGCGCTCCGAAAGCCATTTGGATCGTATATTGACGGACGTGGCCGCCAATCCCGGGCTTGTGCTGTTTACATTAGTCAATCGCGATACACGCCGCAAATTGGAGACACGGTGCCGGGCGCTGGGCTTGCCTGCCATTGCAGCGCTCGACGCGGTCAGTGACGCGATGTCCAATATGTTTGGCCAAGAAGCAAAGGCCCGACCTGGTCGCCAACATGTCATGGACGCAGCCTATTTTGCACGGGTTGCGGCGATTCAATTTACCATTGCGCATGATGACGGGATTAACGCCCAAAATTGGGAGGAGGCCGACATAGTGCTTGCCGGCGTATCCCGAACGTCGAAAACGCCAACCAGTATTTATCTGGCCAATCGTGGGTATAAGACTGCAAATATTCCAATCGTGCCGGAATCGCCACCACCACCGAATTTATTTCAGCTCAAGCATCCGATGGTCATTGGCTTAGTCACCAGCGCCGAACGGCTGATTCAAGTGCGGCGCAACCGCTTATTGTCGTTAAATCAATTGCCGGACACAGATTATGTCGATGAAGAGAAAGTCCGCGCCGAAGTTGCGCATGCGCGGCGGATGTTTGCCGATAATGGCTGGCCCGTATTGGACGTGACCCGTCGTTCAATTGAAGAAAGTGCGGCCGCGATCATTAATTTGTTTAACGAGCGTGAAGTGACGCAAGCAGGCGAAACGGAAATTCAAACATGACGCTGATCTTGGCGTCCCAAAGTGCTGGGCGGATCGCGATGTTGAACGCGGCCGGGGTCGCGGTTGAAGCGGTGCCTGCTTTGGTTGACGAAGATAGTATCAAAACATCCTTGGCCGAAGCTGGTGCTAAACCCCGCGATATCGCTGACGCCTTGGCTGAGGCCAAGGCGCGCAAAGTGTCACGCAAGGCGCCCTCCGCATTGGTGCTGGGCTGTGATCAGATTTGCGTTGGTGCCGATGGCCATGTTTTCGACAAGCCAAAAACACCCGAGGACGCACGAGCCCATCTTGTGCGACTTTCTGGATCCGTACACCGGTTGATTAGCGTTGCGGTGATCTGTGAAGGTGGCGCGCCTGTCTGGCGCGTGGTTGACACTGCGCAAATGACAATGCGTCCCCTTACCCCCACTTTCATCGATAACTATGTCGACACCTATTGGGAAGACATCCGCCATTGCGTAGGCTGCTACCGGATTGAAGCCGAAGGCGCGCAATTGTTCGCAAGCGTCAGCGGCAGTCAGTTCACCATTATCGGGATGCCATTGCTTCCGGTGCTTGATTATTTGCGACTGAGGGGCCTTTTATCCACATGACACATTATGCTGAAGTGATCGGGCACCCGATTGCGCACTCAAAATCGCCATTGATACACAAATTCTGGCTTACACAATTGGGCATGGTTGGCGATTACCGCGCATCCGATGTACAACCCCAAGGTTTGGAGCGTTATTTTGCCGAGCGTGCCGCCGATACCGACTGGCGTGGATGCAACATCACGATCCCGCATAAGATTGCGGCGCTCGATTTTGTCAGCGACCCCGGCGAGGTGCGCAACTCCATTGGCGCGATCAACACTGTGTTTCGCAATGACGCAGGCGCACTTGTTGCCACCAACACCGATGCGGGCGGCTTTTATGGACCGATTGCGGACATCCCGATTGCAGGCGAGACGGCCGTGGTCATCGGCGCAGGCGGCGCCGCGCGGGCGGTCCTGTTCGCTTTGGCGCAAGCAGATATTGGTGAAGTGGTCTTGGTGGCCCGCAATGCTTTAAAGGCTGCAGGCTTGCTGGCGCATTTTGGCCTGAAGGGCAAAGTCATCGGCCTTGATGCGCGCATGCCCGATGCAGCATTGTTGGTGAATGCAAGCCCGCTGGGCATGGTTGGGCAAGAGGCACTTGAAATCGATCTTTCGCCCTTGCCTGAACATGCGATTGTTTATGATCTTGTCTATGCACCAATTGAAACGGCGTTGCTCAAGGCGGCGCGGATGCGTGATTTGGAAACGGTGGATGGCCTTGAAATGCTTGTTGGGCAGGCAGCTATCGCCTTTGAGCTATTCTTTGGCGCGGCCCCACCCGACGATGGTGAGGATGCACTGCGGGCGCTGTTGCTCACATGAAGCAACCTTTGATCATTGGCCTTACCGGCTCCATTGGCATGGGCAAGTCCCCCGTTGCGGCGATGTTTGCGGATGAAAATGTTCCCGTCTTTGATGCTGACGCGGCGGTGCATGACTTGCAAAAGGCGGGTGGCGCGCTGGTGCCCGCTATTGAGTCTGCGTTTCCTGGCACCACGGGTCCAGACGGCGTCGACCGCGAGGCGCTTGGCGCCGCTGTATTTGGCGACCGCGACCGGCTGGCATTGCTGGAATCGATAATCCACCCCGCCGTCGCGGAACGTCGCAAGCTATTTTTGGCATCGCATCAGGATGCGGACATGATCTTGTTCGATATTCCTTTGTTGTTTGAAAAAGGCGGACAGGCCGGCGTTGATGTTGTCGTGGTGGTCAGCGCGCCGGCAGCGGTTCAGCGTGAACGCGTGCTTGCGCGGGCGAATATGACAGCGGAAAAGTTTGAACATATACTGGCACTGCAAATGAACGATGCCGATAAGCGCGCACGCGCCGACCATATAATCGATACCGGCCAAGATATCGCCGAGACTCGCGCCGATGTGCAGGCACTTGTTAAAAAGCTGCGCGCGGGTCTTGCATAAGGCTTTAAACAGGCTCACAACTAATAACAGAATGCGTGAAATTATATTTGATACCGAAACGACTGGCTTTGACCCTGCAACAGGGGATCGGATGGTTGAAATTGGCTGCATCGAAATGGTCAGCCGGGTGATGACAGGCAATCACTACCACGCCTATTTCAACCCACAGCGCCCAATGCCCGCAGCTGCCGAAAATGTGCACGGCCTGTCTGACCGGTTTCTGTCCGATAAGCCTGCCTTTGGCGAAAGGGCTGATGAACTCCTTGAATTTCTTGGCGACAGCCCGCTCGTTGCCCATAATGCCAGCTTTGACTTCGGTTTTCTCAACCACGAACTGCAGCATTGCGGACGCCCACCTGTTGCCATGGACCGAATGGTTGACACAGTGGCCCTCGCGCGCGTCAAAAATCCGGGTGCGAAATTATCACTCGACGCTTTGTGCACCCGTTATGGCATCGACCGCAGCCACCGCATAAAGCACGGCGCGCTGCTCGATGCAGAGCTTTTAGCGCAATTATATATTGAGCTGACGGGCGGCCGGCAAATCGGCCTTGGCCTCGCCGACAATGCTTTTTCAGATAAAGCTGTGGCCCAAACGGACGTTAGCAGCGCTCAGCCAACAAAAGTATTTCGGCCAGTCCGCGCCCATTCCGCTTCTGTGGAAGAACTGGCGCGGCATGCAGAATTTATAGCGAAGATTAAGGACGCGCTTTGGCTTCAATCGGGGTCAACGCTTTAACAAAAGGGGACAGGCATTGGACATCAGGGTTTCAGGACATCAGGTCGATACCGGTGAAGCGCTCCAAACCCATGTGAAAACACGACTTGGGTCCATTGCCGAAAAATATTTTTCAAAAGCCCTCTCGTCGCATGCAACCTTTGGCCGCGCCCCGCATGAAGGCTTTACAAGCGACATCGTCATGCATGTCATGCAGGGCCTTGTCCTCAAAGGCCGCGGCGAGGCACAGGACGCGCATGTTGCCTTTGACCGCGCAGCAGAACGCATCGAGAAACAATTGCGCCGGTACATGCGCCGCTTGCAAGATAGGCATGTACAAACGGCTTACGCTTTGGCGCAGGAAGAAGCGGCCTATACCGTGTTTGATGCAGGTGATGACAATGAAGAGACGTCCTTGCCGGACCCGCCAGTAATTGTCGCTGAAATGCGCGTCGATATTCCTGAATCCACTGTGTCGGACGCCGTCATGCTCATGGATTTACGTAATACGCCGGCCCTGTTATTCAAAAACACTGGAACTGGACGCCATAATATGATTTATCGCCGCGAAGATGGCACGATCGGGTGGGTTGAACCAAAATCTGCACCTTAGACCTCGGCCAAAACCTTATAGTTTTCTAAACCAATTCAAGGGATTGTGCTTCGGATACACCGAGCGCTTTTGAAAAAAATATGATACGACTTTCTACTAGGCTCGTTGAAGGGGCCGTTGCTGCTGATATATTATGTTCGGGAAAATCGGACTTGCTGGCGCGGTTATCGGTTATCGCGGCAGAAAATTATTTTGTGGATGCGCATGCCGTGCTTGATGGCATGGTTGAACGCGAGCGGCTTGGCCCAACGGGTTTTGGCGGCGGCACGGCGATCCCGCATTGCAAGTTATCCGGTATTGATATGCCAGTCGCAGTATTTGCGCGGCTTTCGAAGCCAGTGCCTTATGATGCCGTAGATGACGAACCTGTTGATCTGGTGTGCGGTCTGATTTCGCCTGCACAAGACGGAGCGTCGCACTTGCGCGCTCTGGCCGAGGTTTCACGCCTTTTCCGAGATGAAAAATTCCGGGCGCAACTGCGTGGTGCGGCAGACTCGTCAGCTATGTATGCCGTGCTCACCTTTTCTGAAGAGCGTGACGCCGCTTGATTGAACCACGGCTTGCCAGCGGATTACAAATCTCTGCGCTCAAGCGATTGGCCGAAGCGGAAGGTGATTTTGCCACTGTCCTGAAGAAGGGCGATGCCATATCTGGCGCGATCCTGTTGATTGGGCAAGTGCGCGGTACAGACCCTATATTGTACGAACGTTACCCGTCATTGGACGGCCAGTCTGCTTGGAAAAGCATCGATTTGGGCAATTCCAGCGATGCTTTAGTGCGGGATTATTGGAAAAAGCGGGCCACCCGCGACCCAGATTTATGGGTTTTAGAACTGGATGTCGCATCCGGTGCACGGTTGGACGGACTATTGGCCGCGTTGAATTGACTTTGCTGCGCCGCATCATAAATGCGCCATCAACGAGTAGCGAAGGTTGTCATACGGTACACAAATGGGGTGACCAGATAAACACGCGAGTCGGATGCAACAAAAGACGAACAATAACAAAGTAATGCCGCTTCGTCCGCTGGTGCCGCCGCTTTAATGTATTTTTCATGTTGAAATTTTTTCGCGCCACTTCTCTTGTGGCTGTTTCTTGTATTTTGGTTTCTGCGGTTTTTACTGCCGATGCCAGTTTCGCCTTTGGCAATGACCAAGGCCCCTATTTAAAAGCCAGCTCCATTGCCGTGGACGTTACACAAATCGCCGCCGAACG
>NZ_JARXAI010000094.1 GCF_029865925.1 Sphingorhabdus sp. | reverse complement strand
TTGGACCTCATTTTTATCGGCGTTTATGCGTGGGGTGCGTTTGCCGGCGGACGGATGTTCGCAGCGTCATCGCGCGCAATGCTCGCGCGGCTTGGCAAAGTCGTCATGATTGCCGCCATTGTTTTTGCAATCTCTGATTTTACCGAAACCATAAGCCAGCTGGTTCAAGCTGCAGGCACCGGTGGGGTTGATCTGCTGGCAAACATTGCAGCAAAGATGCGGCCTATAAAAATGATATTATTTTTGGTGACGTTTTTTGGTTTGCTGGTCGCGCTCGGCATTAGACGAATGGCGCGTCACGTCGCTTGACGGGGCAGGCCGGAAGTTTCACCAACGAACCATATTGTTTGTCAGGAACCAAATATGAAAATTCTTGTATCTATTGCTGCTTTGGCATGCGCTTCGCTATCTGTACCAACTGCCGCCATCGCTCAGGACGCTGCCAATGTGGCCGCAGCGCCGACGGTTTCTGACGCCGATGCGTTTGTTGCTCGCGCCGAAAAGGACTTATTTGATTTCTCTGTCGAAGGTGGCCGCGTCGCTTGGATTAACGCTACCTATTTGACGGATGACACCGATGCCATCGCCGCACGCTACGGTGAAATCGGCACGGAAAAAGCCGTTGGCTATGCGCTTGAGGCTGCCAGATATCAGGCGCTGCCAGGGCTCTCCTATGACACAAAGCGCAAGCTGGACATTCTGCGTGGTGGCATTGTTTTGCCAGCACCAACAACGCCCGGGGCAGCAGCGGAACTTGCGACCATCTCGACCAAATTGCAGTCTTCTTATGGCAAGGGACGCGGCACGTTGCGTGGCAAGGAAATCAACGGTTCGGATATCGAGGCGGAGATGGGATCTAACCGCAATCCCGATGAACTGAAAGAAATGTGGGTCAGCTGGCACGACAATGTCGGTGCGCCCATGGGGCCAGATTATGCCCGGATGGTAGAAATCGCCAATAAGGGCGCGACCGAACTTGGCTATGCCGATGTCGGCGCGATGTGGCGGTCGGGATATGACATGCCCGCAGATGACTTTGCCAATTTGACCGACAAATTGTGGCTTGAGGTAAAGCCGCTGTACGATGAGCTGCACACCTATGTCCGCACGCAGTTGAACGAGAAATATGGCGATGCGGTCCAATCCAAAACAGGGCCAATCCGCGCCGATTTACTGGGCAATATGTGGGCGCAGGAATGGGGCAATATCTATGATGTTGTTGCTCCGCCAGGTGCCGGCGACATCGGGTATGACATTGGTGCGCTTTTGGTGACGAAGGGGTATAAGCAAACGGAAGTAGCAGATTTCACTGCAAGCCGCGGCAAGGCGGAAAAAGATATGGTGAAGGTCGGCGAGAGCTTCTTTTCGTCGCTCGGCTTTGCCCCATTGCCAAAAACTTTTTGGGACCGTGCGCAGTTTGTCAAGCCAACGGACCGTGAAGTGGTCTGCCACGCATCGGCTTGGAACATCGACAATGTGGAAGACCTTCGCATCAAAATGTGCATCAAGGTCAACACAGACGACTTCGTGACTATTCATCATGAGCTTGGTCACAATTATTATCAGCGCGCCTACAATAAACAGCCCTATCTGTATCTAAACGGTGCGAATGACGGTTTTCATGAGGCGATTGGTGACGCCATCGCATTGTCGATTACGCCAAATTATCTTGTTCAGATCGGACTACTTGACCCTACGAAGGTTCCGGGTGCTGATAAGGACAATGGTCTTTTGCTGCGTCAAGCCATGGACAAGGTGGCGTTCCTGCCATTTGGCTTACTGATCGACAAATGGCGCTGGGGCGTTTTTAACGGTTCCATCATGCCAGCAAATTACAACAATGGCTGGACCGACTTACGCTTACAATTCCAGGGCATTGTTCCGCCAGTTACGCGTGCAGCCGACCGTTTTGATGCTGGAGCGAAATATCACATCCCCGGCAACACACCCTACACCCGTTATTTCCTTGCACGCATATTGCAGTTCCAGTTTTACAAGGCGGCATGCGATATCTCTGGATGGAAAGGGCCACTTCACCGCTGCTCGTTCTACGGCAACAAGGAAGTAGGAACGCGGCTGAATGCAATGCTTGAAATGGGGGCATCCAAGCCTTGGCCAGATGCGCTGCAGGCGTTTACGGGGACACGTGACATGTCGGGTAAGCCAATGCTCGAATATTTTGCGCCACTGATGAAATGGCTGAAGACGCAAAATAAGGGCGCGAAAAAGGGCTGGTAGCTAACACGGACCCGCCTGTATTGAGCGGGGCCGTGTATATCCGCTAAGTTAGGCGGTTGTTTTAGGCGCTGGTTTGGCCGGCGTAGCTTTTTTTACAGCTGGTTTTGCGCGCGTTGCAGGCTTTGCTGGTGTGGCAGGTGCAGCAGCAGGTTTCGCAACCATCTTTGTTGCAGGCTTCTTCGCAGCGGGCTTTTTAGCCGCCGGTTTCTTCGCTGCCGGTTTTGCGCTGCTGGCGGCTTTGCGGTCATAAACTTTTTTGCCGGCCACAGCGGCAGCCGCGGTTGCGATTACTGCGCCCGCTACGGCAGCGGTTTTGCGAGGATTTTCCTTTATCGCTGCGCCAGCGCTAGCAGCAGCATTTGATGCAGTTTCCACAGCTGATTTGGCGGTGGTGGACGCGGAATCAGCCGCTGAACGCGCACCCCCGGTAAGGCCGTTTGCGATGCTCCGCAGTTTGTTCAAAACCTTGTCGAATGTTCGGGTTTCTTTGGGCTTTTTCTGCATAGGGGTTCCTCCTTGGTTGTAATCACTCACAATAATCGTTTGGCGTGGGTTTCGTTCCTACGCGCTTATCTAAAAGGCGGCTCGTTGAATGCGCGCAACTTGCGGCTGTGTAGGCTATTTCCAGCCTCGCGCAGCAACTCGCAGGTTTGAATGCCGATTTGTAAATGCGCTGCAATTGCCTCTTCGTAAAACCTGTTTGCCTGTCCTGGCAGCTTAATCTCGCCGTGCAAAGGTTTGTCCGAAACACATAACAACGTGCCATATGGCACGCGAAAACGATAGCCTTGCGCTGCAATGGTCGCTGACTCCATGTCGATAGCAATGGCACGGCTTTGTGAGAAGCGCAGCGCGGACGCGGAATAACGCAACTCCCAGTTTCGGTCGTCGGTGGTTACAACGGTCCCGGTTCGCATGCGCCGTTTCAGGTCTGCACCGCTGGTGCCCGAAACATATTCTGCAGCGCTCGCCAATGCTTGCTGCACTTCGGCGATGGGCGGGATGGGAATTTCCGGCGGCAGAACATCGTCCAGTATATGGTCGTCGCGCAAATAGGCATGCGCAAGAACATAATCGCCAATGCGCTGGGTCTCACGAAGCCCGCCGCAATGGCCAATCATTAACCAAGCTTCGGGCCGCAATACCGCTAGATGGTCGCAAATGGTTTTTGCATTAGATGGGCCAACGCCGATGTTGACCAGGGTGATCCCCGAACGATCCGGTGCGATAAGATGGTATGCGGGCATCTGGTGTCTGCGCCAAGTGCTGTCGGCGACAAGCTGCGCGGCATTGTCTGTTGGTTTGTCGACATATAGCCCGCCAGCACCCGATAAAGCGGTATAGCCGCCGTTGCCGACTTGATTGCAGGCCCAACTGACGAATTCGTCGACATAACGGTGATAGTTGGTGAACAGGATATAGTGCTGAACATGTTCGGCAGGCGCACCTGTGTAATGGCGAAGTCGGGCGAGAGAGAAGTCCGTACGTAATCCGTCGAAGAGCGCGAGCGGGGAACTGCTATTGCCCCTTACCCGCAAAAGGCCATCGGCAATCTCGTCGCCAATGTCTGCTAGCTCAGTTGTCGGGAAATAACGCGCCAATTCATTCGGGCTAATGGTGCTAAGCTCAAGGTCGGCTGACCCATCCATCACATAGGGGAAGGGAATTTCCTGGGTGCTGCGGCCGACGGATATGTCGAGTTCATATTGTTCGACCAACAAATCAAGCTGTTCACCAATATATTCCGCGAAAAGGTCGGGTTTGGTGAAGGTTGTGCGGAACGTGCCGATCTTCTCCAGCTTGCCAAATGCAAGGTTGGATTTGCTCACGCGCGTCTTGCCAGCGTAAGTGATTACGAGTTCCGGGTAACAAAAATCATTATTCGCGCGTCGGTCCGCCGACGGAACGGTTTTGTCCTTCAAATAAGCTGCAAGCGCGGATTGGAGCCGTTTTACCGAAGATTCATATTCGGTAACTAATTGATTAATGATGTTTTGTGTTTGTTGGCTGGGCATAGCAAAGCTTCACCGAATTTTTCGATTTTGGCAACAAAAAAGGGAGGGTTGCCCCTCCCGTTCATGTACCAACGCGGTAGGTTTAATGTGCTATCAGAGTTGGCCGAGCATATATTCTGCCGAGCTTACATTGAAATCGCCTGGCGCTTCGACATTGACGTGTTCCACTACGCCATCGTTCACGACGAGCGAGAAACGCTGGCCGCGTTTGCCCATGCCATATGCGCTTCCGTCCATTTCCAGCCCCAGCGCCGCAGCAAAGTCGCCATTGCCATCTGCAAGCATAGTGATCGCGTCCGACCCGCCCGACTTGTTCCATGCACCCAGCACAAAGGCGTCATTCACTGCGGTGCAGGCTATTTCATCTATGCCTTTTGAAGAAAGTTCATCGGATTTCTCAACGAAGCCGGGAAGATGGCGCGCTGAACATGTTGGCGTGAAGGCGCCGGGGACCGAGAACAACGCTATGCGACGCCCTGCGAAATATTCGGCTGATTGAATGGGCTGCGGGCCTTGGTCGGTTGCCTTCACCAGTTTAACGTCCGGGATTTTGTCGCCAACAGAAATGCTCATGCGCTCTTTCCTTTAATAGAGGTATGGAATCCATATCCGGGACCCGCTTTGCCAAGTCAAGTAGGCGTCGCTGGCTGCCACAATTTTTAAGACCAATGATAACTCTGAAGCGCCCGGGTCATATGTCGCTGGCAATGGTACTCATATACCGAGCCATATAAAGAAATCTTTATATTTGATTTTGATGTAATCCACAGTTATGGGCGGGGCAGTCTAAAACCTCCCGGAGAATAAGCCTGTGGCTTTCAACGATTATGTAATTGCCGATATCGGCGAGGCCGATTTTGGCCGTAAAGAAATCAATATTGCAGAAACCGAAATGCCGGGCCTTATGGCATTGCGCGAAGAATTTGGTGCGTCACAGCCGCTGAAGGGGGCGCGGATCGTTGGTTCGCTGCACATGACAATTCAAACGGCTGTTCTCATCGAGACTTTGACGGCGCTTGGCGCTGACGTCCGCTGGGCAACGTGCAACATTTTCTCGACGCAAAACCATGCCGCGGCAGCCATAGCAGCAAGCGACATTCCTGTGTTTGCCATAAAGGGTGAAAGCCTTGCCGATTACTGGGATTATGTCGGTCGCATCTTTGATTGGGGTGACGACACGACAGCGAATATTATCCTCGATGATGGCGGTGATGCCACCATGTTCGCCTTGTGGGGCGCAAAGCTTGAACGCGGCGAAACCTTTGGCGATCCAGAGAATGAAGAAGAAGTTGAATTTCAGCGAGCGTTGAAGGCGTTTGTCTCCAAGAAGCCAGGCTATCTTACTGAGACGGTGAAGAACCTCAAGGGCGTTTCGGAAGAGACCACAACGGGTGTCCATCGCTTGTACGATATCGCGAAGAAGGGCGAGTTGCCTTTTCCTGCGATCAACGTCAACGACAGCGTGACCAAATCAAAGTTCGACAATCTTTATGGCTGCAAGGAATCGCTCGTCGACGCCATTCGTCGCGCTACTGACGTCATGCTCGCCGGAAAGGTAGCTTGCGTTGCTGGCTTTGGCGACGTTGGCAAGGGTTCAGCCCAGTCGCTCCGTAATGGCGGCGCACGCGTCATGGTCACTGAAGTCGATCCGATCTGCGCATTGCAGGCTGTGATGGAAGGCTTTGAAGTGGTAACAATGGAAGAGGCAGTGCGGCGCGCGGATATTTTCTGCACCGCCACTGGCAACGCAGACGTCATAACCGCCGAGCATATGATGAATATGAAGCCAATGAGCATCGTGTGTAACATTGGTCATTTCGACAGCGAAATTCAAATCTCTGCTTTGTCCAACTACAAATGGGACGAGGTTAAGCCTGGAACCGATCTGGTTGAATTTCCGGACGGAAAGCAGATCATAGTCCTTGCCAAGGGACGTTTGGTGAACCTGGGTTGTGCGACCGGTCATCCAAGCTTTGTCATGTCGGCAAGCTTCACCAACCAAGTGCTGGCGCAAATTGAGCTTTGGACGAACGGTGAAAATTACAAAAACCAAGTTTACGTTTTGCCAAAGCATCTCGATGAGAAAGTTGCGACATTACACCTTGAAAAACTGGGCGTTAAGCTCACCAAACTGACCGACAAGCAGGCAGGATATATTGGGGTGTCAACCGAAGGCCCGTTCAAGCCAGACCATTATCGCTATTGATAACCCGAAGGGTTGTGACGTGAATAAGCCTGCTGCGGAAACGTGGCGGGCTTTTTTCGTTGCGTGGGCCAAGCATTTGGGCATTAGCATATTGGCGGCAACGTAAAGGGCGCATGACCATGACAGGCACTGGCCTGCCAATTGCACTGATAGGGATTTTGATGGCGCTTTGGCTTGTAGGAGCGACTGTCGCCATTTGGATTGGGCTATCCATGCGCAGCAAGTCGAACAAGATGCTGCGCCAGACAACGCGTCTAGCCCGCCTGTTGGAAACTGCGCCCGCACGGCGGTACTTTCCACCTGCATTCCGAGGCAGGGAAGGGAACCACAATTATTATGGCATTACCCCAAAAATGATTATCGCTACCGACGCAGACATGCGCGCATTTGGTCAAAAGCTTGCGCAGGAGTTACAACGATCAGATTGGGTGGCGATCAACGGCCCACTTGGGGCCGGAAAAACCGTATTGTGCGCTGGCATCCTTGCGGGTCTGGGGTTTGAAGGTGAAGTTACTAGCCCGTCTTATGCGATAGTTCATAGCTATGAGTCACCAGAGGTTTCTATTGCCGTCGCCCATGTCGATTTGTATCGATTGGACAACGCCGACGAACTGGACGAACTGGGGCTGGCGGATGAACGCACTGATCGTATTACATTGGTCGAATGGGCCGAACGCTTCGGACCTGCTTATGTGGTGCCAAGCCACACCATCGACATATGGCCGCAAGCGGATGGGACCCGAATTTTGACTTTGAAAATGGACAAAAATGACACCCGTAATTGATATGATTCCGCCCGCTGGCTTGAACGATTTTCTGGAATCGCATGGATGGGCCGCTGCGCGAGTGGCTCCTGTTGCCGGTGACGCGTCCTTCCGTCGCTATTTCCGCATTGCCAGTGCGACGCGCGGTAAAGCGATTTTGATGGATGCGCCGCCACCGCACGAAGACCCGCGTCCCTTCATCCATATTGCGCAATATCTTAACGGGTATCAGTTCCGCGCGCCTGAAATCTTTGCAACCGACCTAACACGCGGTTTTGTGTTATTGGAGGATTTTGGTGACCGTCGGATGCGTGAGCATTTGGACGCGCATCCCGAAGATGAGGTTGCGGTATACCGCGCCGCGATCGACGCTATTGTGCGGCTCTCGGCAACGCCTCCTGTACAGACACAGCCCTATGACATGGCGACCTATATGCGCGAAGTGCAGCTACTGTCCGAGTGGTACATGCCCGCCATGGGCCTTGATTTTGATAGCGGTGAATTTGACCGCATGTGGGCGCAAGCCTTGGCACCGCTGTCCGATTATCAGAAAGTGACTGTTTTGCGGGACTATCACGCCGAAAATATCATGCTGCTGGATGACGGACAGCAAGGCATGATCGATTTTCAGGATGCTTTGGTTGGTCACCCGGCTTATGATTTGGTGTCATTGCTGCAAGACGCGCGGCGCGACGTGCCGCCAGCGCTTGAGGCAGAGATGCGCGCATATTATCACGAAACGGCCGAGCCGGACGCTGACTTTGATGCGCATTATGCGTTATTGGGTGCGCAACGGAATACAAAGATTATCGGCATCTTCACGCGTTTGTGGAAACGCGACGGCAAGGAACGGTATTTGTCCTTCCTACCGCGCATGTGGGACTTGCTTGAGCGTGACTTGGCCCATCCTGATCTTGCGCTAGTGAAACACTGGTTCGACACACATATTCCAGTTGAAATGCGCAACGCCATGCCCACGGAATTGCATATCGATGGGTAAGCATGTCGATACAGCAATGATCATGGCGGCAGGCAAGGGCACGCGGATGATGCCGCTGACTGCCGACCGTCCAAAGCCATTAATCGAGGTTGGCGGGATTGCCTTGCTCGATCATGTACTTGACCATCTGCGCGATGCGGGCATCGGCAAAATTGTCGTCAATGTGCATTACCTCGCCGAGCAGGTGGAGCGGCATCTGGCCGCGTCTGCATCCGACCTCGACCTGCGCCTATCGGACGAGCGGGATTTGCTGCGCGATACAGGCGGCGGGTTGGTTCACGCGCTGCCTATCATTACGGATGATCCGTTCCTGTGCGTCAACGCCGACAATTGGTGGACCAATGCAGGCGAGAATGGGATTTCGCGGCTGATGGCGGCATGGGATGATGACCACATGGATGTCCTCATGCTTCTCGTCCCGCTGGAGGTCGCTTACAATAGCCAAGGTGTTGGCGACTTCAACATGGACGCGAATGGGCAGTTGTCGCGTCGTCAAGGAGACTTGCCAGCGAAGTACGTGTGGACAGGCATTCAGATACTTTCCAAGCGGTTGATCGTTGATCCACCAGCGGAGGTCTTTTCAACGAACCTTTTCTGGGACCGCGCGATAGTCGAGGGCCGTTGCATGGGCATAGTGCACGAAGGGTTGTGGTTTGACGTCGGCTACCCAGCCGCAATTGCCGCCACAGAAGCTCGGCTGGCGGAACATAATGGGGGATAATGCCTCTGCCCCGCGGGTTCATGTGTTCAATGTCCCGTTGGGCAACGACCTGTGCGATGTAACTGCGCAGTGGGTATTGCAGTCGGCGGGCGCTGATCCGCTGACGATCAGCAACAACATATTGCTGCTGCCTAATAACCGCGCGATCAAGGCGATGACCGAGGCGTTTGTTCGGCAGGCAGCACCGGGCATGCTTCTGCCGCGGATGGTCGCTGTTGGTGACATGCAATTGGACGAAGCCTTGGGGCCAATGCTTGACCCTATCGACACCGACATCGAGATTTGGCCAGCCATTGGTTCTTTTGATCGGCTGATGCTTTTGGCGAGGCTCGTCAATAACAATAAACCCCGCGATGCAGCGCTTTCACCTGCAGAAGTATTGCGGTTGGCACGTAAATTGGCGGACTTGATTGACGAGCTTGAGGTTGATCTGGTCGATTTTACCCAGATACAGGACATCGCGATCGACGCAGACTTGGCGGGCCATTGGCAAAGCGCTTATGGTCGGCTTTTACAGATTTTGCCTGCATATCATGCGGCGTTGACCGCGCGCAAACTCATGGGGCCAGCTGAACGTCGGAACCATTTGCTTGCAGCCCTGGAACGGCGACTTGCGGAAAATATGGTTGAAAGCCCGATCATAGCGGTTGGCATAAACACATCCGCCAAAGCCGTGGCGCGTGTACTGCGCCGGGTGGCGCTGATGCCGAACGGGTACGTCATCTTGCCGGGTGTCGACCTTGCCTTGTCCGACGAACGCTGGGATGACCTGTCGCCCTCGACCGATGACGCGCAAGGCTTTGGCCGCCGTCGCAATGTTGAAGTGCATCCACAGTTTCACTTGAAACATTTGCTTGAACTGATGGGCATAGACCGCAGCGAGATTGATGTCCTGCCGACAGCCCAGCCGGAGCTAAAAGGCGCGGTGATTTCGGAGATATTTCGCCTACCGGAACATAGTGTCCAATGGCAGGGCCTGCCTGCGTTTCGCAAAACCTTGCCGCATGCGAAGTGGTTAGAAACAGAGGATATTGCGCAAGAGGCAAAGGCGATTGCGGTGCGTATCCGAGGCGCGCTGGAGGTTACACAAAAGCGCACCGCCCTCATCACCCCAGACCGTGAATTGGCGGTCCGCGTTGCCGGGCAGTTGCGCAGATGGGGCATACAGGTCGACGATAGTGCGGGCATACCTTTGCTGCAAACTCCGCCGGGCACGCTTGCGCTGGCGTTGGTCGACGCGATTTCAAGCAGCTTCTCCGCATCAACGATATTGGCAATAGCCAAGCATCCGTTGGCTTTTGCAGGTGCCGAACGGCTTGCGTGGTTGGACCATGTGCGGGAGCTTGATCTTACCGTACGCGGCACGCCGAATGGCCGTGGTCTGTCGGCGATCACGACACGGTTGCAGGCTGCGCGAAAGCCGAATGAAAAGCTTATGGCTTGGTGGTCAGAAGTCGCGATGCTGTTGGCGCCACTGGAACGGGCGGATAGCAGGCCGTTTGATGATGTCCTGGCAACGCTTCGCGATGTAGCGACAAGCTTGACCGATGGCGCCATCTGGCGCGGCGCGAGCGGCCGTGAATTGGCACGCATTTGGGAGGAGGTGACGCTCGGCGATCTTACCATCCTTGGCCGCGTGGAGGCCACAGGCCTAGTCGCGACATTTAAGGAGATTTTCTCCAGTGCTGTCGTTCGTCCACCTTATGGTGGACACCCCCGCGTGGCGATATACGGATTGATCGAAGCGCGTCTACAGCAAGCGGACTTGGTCATTTGCTCTGGCCTGAACGAGGGTACATGGCCCCAAATTGCGCAGCCTGATCCATGGTTGGCGCCCGCGATCCGGCGGCATTTGAAATTGCCGACGTTGGACCGGAACATCGGCCTGTCGGCGCACGATCTTGCCATGGCCTTGGGCGCACAAGAGGTGCTGCTGACCCGCGCTCGGCGTGGTCGTGGCGGGCCAACCGTTGCTTCGCGCTTTTTGCTGCGGATTAAGGCGCTGACGGCGGAAACGCTTGAGGCGGATGAGGCGCTTTTGTTATGGGCAAATGCGCTTGATCGGCCCGCGGAGTCGGTGCCCTTCGCTACGCGGCCTGTGCCTATGCCAGATGCGGAACAACGTTTGGTGTCCTTGTCCGTTACCGATTTCGACCAGTTGAAGTCCGATCCATATTCCTTTTACGCTAAGCGCATTCTTGGTCTTCCTGTGCTGGAAAAGGTTGATGCCGAGCCAGGCTATGCGTGGCGCGGAAGCCTTGTGCACGACATATTGGAAAAATGGTTCACACAGGATGCTTGCGCGGTCGACATGCTCGCGAAGCGTGCGGACGACTTGTTGGCACAGGAAGCGACCGATCCGTTGCTGCGCGCATTGTGGCAGCCGCGTATCGCCGCTGGTCTGCGCTGGGTGGCGGATGAAACGAAGCGGTTGATGACTGAAGAAGGACGCGTGGTTTCGGTTGCCGAGCAGCCCGGTACCGTCAACATCAAAGGCATTGTCGTTAGGGGCCGCGTGGACCGGATTGACCGGGCTGCAGACGGTGACCTTGTTATCATCGACTATAAAACCGGCATGCCGCCATCGACTAAGCAGATCAACGCCGGCTTCGCACTACAATTGGGCCTGATCGGTTATATGGCAGAGGAATTGGCCATTAAAGGCGTTTCGGGCGCGGCGAGCCATTTTGAATATTGGAGCTTGGCCAAAAACAAAGCCAAGAATTTTGGTTCTATCGCGATACCCACAAGCACACGTCCTGCAGACAAAAAGCCTAAACGGGAAGACTTCATTGCTTTCGCGGTGGCGCAAGCTGAGGTCGCGATTAGCAATTGGATATTGGGCAATACGCCCTTCACCGCCAAGCTGCATCCGGAATTTGCGCTATATGGCGACTATGACCAATTGATGCGTTTGCAGGAATGGAATGGCCGTCAGGCGATTGTCGAGGATGCGACATGAGCAATGCAGCCAAAACTCTCCACCCGCTCATATCAGCACAAAGAAGCGCCGTCGTTCCGCACGACAATATCTGGCTGAGCGCATCGGCAGGGACAGGAAAAACGCAGGTGCTGACCGCCCGCGTCATCCGGTTGTTGTTGGAAAATGATGTCGAACCAGAAAACCTATTGTGCATTACGTTCACAAAGGCCGGTGCCTCCGAAATGGCGGACCGGATCAATCAGTTGTTGGCGTCATGGGTCCAATTGGACGACAAAATTCTGTTCCATGATCTTGAGGCTATTGGCGCAGAGGCTGGTCCCGAGGCTCGCAAAAAGGCGCGGCAACTGTTTGCAAAAGTACTGGACGCACCCGGCGGCGGTTTGCAGATATTGACCATCCATAGCTTCTGCCAATCTCTGCTCGGCAGCTTTCCCGAAGAAGCGGGATTGGTGCCTGGATTCAAACCGGTTGAAGGCCGTGAGCAAAGGGAATTGCTCGACGTGGCACTCGCAAACTTGGTCCTGGATGCGGAGGAACGCGGCGATACCAAGATAATCGACAGTTTGCAGGAACTCAGCCTGAACATGGGAGAGGAGGGGGCCCTGCGATTCTTGCACCGGACGGCAGTCGTGCCCGATGTGATGGCTTCAATCCCTGATGATGCAGGCGCTATGGTCTGGGCGCGCCGTTTGGCGGACGTCAGCTTTACAGGGTCCGTTGAGGAGATTTTGGAGGCTGCATTTGCCGACGAACATATTCCGCATGCCACGCTGCAAGCGATTATCGATGAGAATCTGTTGTGGTGTGATAACAAAGCCGACAGCCGAGGCGGCAAGCGCGCAGCGGTCTTGCAGGACTGGCTATCGCGCCCGCCCGCCGAACGTGCGATACAATTAAATGAACTCCACAGTTGTTGGTCAACCGGAAAGGGAGAGCCCCAGACATCTTCCAAGGGCCATACCCCGATGAATGACGCCTATGCCTTGCTGGCGGGTACGATGTTCGAATGGACGAACCAGCTCATAGGCGAAGTCGCGCGGGCACAATATGCCGACAGGCTCGCGCGGGCTTTGTTGGTGGGTAAGGATTTTTCTGCGCAATATGGCAAAGCCAAGCAGTCCCTTGGCGCGGTCGATTTTGACGATATGATAAGGCGCGCCGCAGCCTTGCTGAAGCATAGCCAAATGGCGAATTGGGTGCGGTTTAAGCTGGATCGGCAGATTGATCATATTCTTGTGGATGAAGCACAGGATACAAACGCGGCCCAATGGGACATAATCAGCGCGCTCAGTGACGATTTTTACAGCGGCATGGGCGTGCACCCCGACAAGACCCGCACCCTTTTCTCCGTGGGGGATTTTAAGCAAGCCATCTTCGGGTTTCAAGGTACCGCGCCCGAACGCTATGAAGCTGCAGGTGTGTATTTCGCAGAGCGTATCGGCGCATCTGGATCTGAGCTGAAGCGGCTTACCCTTTCGCAGAGTTTTCGGTCCACAGCGCCAATCCTTGATTTCGTCAATGCTGTCATTGAAGAGGCTGGCCCTGAAAGTTTCGGTGTCAGCGGGGACATCGCGGAGCATTATAGCGAGAAGCCGCAGATTGGCATTGTCGAGCTTTTTGAGCCCATTTGTGCAAAACCAAATTTGCAGGATGACGGGGCTTCGGCGGACGAGGAAGAGGATTGGTTCAGCGACGAAAAACGTGCGCTTGCCGAAAAGCTTGCGGATCATGTCAAAGCGCTAATTGACGCAAAACCGTGGCTAGTGAGCAAAGGCCGCCCCCTTGAACCCGGCGATATCATGTTCCTTTTGCGCAGCCGGGGCGAGATGGCATCGATGCTGGTTGCGCAATTGCATGAGCGTAAAGTGCCCGTCGCGGGTATCGACAGGCTGCGTTTGCTGCAGCCTTTGGTGGTGCAGGATCTGCTGGCGGCGATCAAATTTGTGCTCCAGCCCAATGATGATTTCAGTCTGGCCTGTATACTTGTGTCCCCCATCATTGGTTGGTCGCAGGAAACCCTCCTCCAATATGGCTATGTCGGCGACCGCAAGGCCAGCTTGTGGCAACATATTCGTGACCGGCCCGAGCTTACCGAGCAAATGACTCCACTGCGCGATATGCTCGCTATGGCCGATTTCACGACCGTCTATCATTTCCTTGAACAGATTTTATCCGGGCCAATCGGCGCGCGGCGCAAATTCACGGCGCGTTTGGGCAGCGAGGTGCTGGTCCCAATCGAGGAAATGTTGAACGCTGCCTTGCAGTTTGAACAGCAGCACGGTGGCGGCTTGCAGAAATTCATCGCTTGGTTTGACCGCGGCGACACGGAAATCAAACGCGAAGGTAACAGCAGCAGCAGCAAGGAGGTCAGGATCATGACCGTCCATGGTGCAAAGGGCTTACAGGCACCTGTCGTCATTTTGGCGGATATAACGTCAGACCCGACCAAGAAGCCGGACCAATCGGTTGAGCTGTTGATGGATGAGGGGCATCGCACGCCATTATTGCCCATTCGCAAAGCCGAGCAGTCCGGGCGGTTGCAAGGTATCATGGACATGCAAAAGACCCGCGAGCTGCAGGAACATAAACGCTTGCTCTATGTCGCGATCACGCGCGCCGAAGAGCGGCTGATTATGACCGGATCGCTTGGCATTAGCCGCAAGAGCGAACCGCCGTCCGAAAGCTGGTGTACGCTCCTGCAAAAAGGGATGGTCGCGCTCGGCTGCGATTGGGAAGATGACGCGCGCTGGGGCCGCGTGATGCGTCATGTCGGGCTACAAGGGGTTTCTTTGGCGGCTCCAGACAGCGGTGCCAACGCGACTGCGCGGGCTGAAACACCCTTGAGCACACCGCAGTGGCTCTTTGCACAGGCGCCAGCGGAGCAACGGCCGCCGCGTCCCTTGGTCCCCTCGCAGCTAGATGATGACGATTATGGCGATGCGCCAACGACCTCCGCAATGCGCAAGGCGGCAACGCGGGGGAAATTGATTCATGCGTTGCTGGTACGTATTACCGATCATGCATCGCTGCAAAAGGCCGAGCAGTGGTTGAAAGCGCAGACGCCTGATTATGATATTGATCCAGCGCAGATCATCGCCGAGGTTCGCACAATATTGAATGATGCCCAATTGGAGGCGTTTTTCGGTTCTTCTGCGCGTGCCGAAATTCCCCTAGTCGCCGTTGTGGGTGAGACCGTCATTAACGGACGGATTGATAGGCTGATTGTCGAACCAGGGCTGGTGCGTGCCATTGACTTTAAGACGGGTCGTCAGGTGCCAAGAGATGAAACCGGCGTTCCGGTCCCACATTTGCGACAAATGGCGCATTACAGCGCGGCATTACAGGCAATTTTTCCAGGAACGCGGGTGGAGGTGTCCCTGCTGTTCACACATGCACCGCGTTTCATTACGCTTTCCGACGCTATTTTGGCACCTTATTACCCCGCCTCCTGACGGGTTAAGCAAAACTATTGCGTATGGTCCTTGTCAGCCCAAGGCGGCAAGAATACATGGGGAGCAACAATGGAGATTAACATGGCTACAAAATCCGTAGGTGATAATGATTTCGCCGCAACCGTGCTGGCATCCGGCAAGCCTGTATTGGTCGATTTTTGGGCCGAATGGTGCGGCCCATGCAAGATGATTGGCCCAAGCCTTGAAGAAATCAGCGAAGAGTTGGCCGGTCAGGTCGAGATCGTGAAGCTGAACATTGACGATCATCCCGATACGCCTGCCAAATATGGCGTGCGCGGTATTCCAACGATGATCCTGTTCAAGGGCGGTGAAATTGCCGACACCAAAGTCGGTGCAGCGCCCAAGGCGCAGTTGAAAAGCTGGCTCGAAGCTGCGCTTTAATCGCGCATACTAACTGCGATAATCGGCGTTGATGCTAATATAACCGTGGGTCAGGTCACATGTCCACACTGTGGCGTTTCCAGACCCAAGGCCGAGATCAACGCCGATTTCGATTTCCTTTTGCTGTAAATGACGCGCTACGGGCGCTTCATCATAATCGGCAACGGCAAGTCCGTTGTGCGCGACTAAGGTCGAACCAAAGCGGATGGAAAGCGTGTCGCGGTTTGCTGGCTCGCCCGCTTTGCCCACAGCCATTACGACACGGCCCCAATTGGCATCTTCGCCCGCAATCGCGGTTTTTACTAAGGGTGAATTGGCAATCTTCAAGCCGATGCGCCGTGCGCTTTCGTCGCTGGCGGCACCAGATATCTGGATTTCGATAAACTTCTGCGCGCCTTCACCATCGCGTACCACCAGATGTGCCAATTGGTGGCAGATATCACTCAACGCAGCCGCAAAGGCGTCGGCTCCAACGTCATCAAACGAGGTCAACCGCTTATTGGCTGCCTTGCCTGTTGCAAATGCGAGCACCGTATCGCTAGTTGAGGTGTCACTGTCTACGGTGATGCAGCTGAAACTTGATTGATTGGCCGCAGACAAGAGATGTTGTAGAAACGCAGCATCAATTGCGGCGTCGGTGAAGATATAGCCCAGCATCGTAGCCATATCGGGTGCAATCATGCCCGAACCTTTGATAATACCTACAATCTGGATCTTACGACCCTCGACCATAGCGCTGGCTGTGGCGCCTTTGGCAAAGGTGTCTGTGGTTCCAATGCCATGCGTCACGTCTTCCCAACTGCACGGTGCAGCATCAAACGCAGCGCGAAGCCCGGCCTGCGCTTTGTCGACGGGCAGGGGGACGCCAATCACACCGGTTGAAGACACGAATATTTCCGTCTCTTCGCAGTTTATTTGCGCAGCGACCTGTGCAGTAATCGCATCGACAGTATCTTTGCCACGCTGCCCCGTGAAGGCATTGCTGTTGCCTGCATTGACGACCAATGCCCGTGCGCGGCCATGCGGCAGATGCGCGCGGCACAGTTCAACCTCGGCCGAGCAGCACAGATTCTGTGTAGTCACGCCGGCCACGGTCGTTCCTTCATCCAAAACGACATAGGTTAGGTCGCAACGGTCCCAATCCTTATACCCAGCGCGTGCAACGCGCGGCGTTGCGCCGGCGATATCGGGCATGATCGGAAAGGGAACTGATAGTGGAGAAATTGTAGACAAGTATTTGAAACCTTGTAATAATTATAAATATAAGGCGATCGCGTGTGGGTTTAGCATGTCGTTTATCTGTTGGCCGCTTTTGGCGCAACCGACAATGCACCCAAAACACGTCGCTTCGGGATAGACGGATAGGCTTTGCCCTCCTATATGCGTCTGGCACATAAATAGGCTACATATGCGTTTACTGATATATTTACTGGCAATGATGAGCGGATTTTCCGCTGCAGAGGCAGCGCGTCCGGTATCTTCTGCGTCAGCATCGGTGGGTTCAGCAGTTGCGCAGGCTTATGTTGCTGCGGCTGCGCAGGAAACTGTTGCCGCTTGCGAACCCGTGGTCCGTGAGACCGCGAAGGCGCGGGCGTCACTTGCACCCGCCGTTGGTAAAACGAACCTGACTACCGTGAAGTCAGATACGCCGGTTGACCGGCACGATATCATCTTAGGCTAGACTTTCTGAGCCCTTTGGGGTGCGTTTCATAGCTACCTACCGCGCGCCAAACGTGCGCGTCTCCCACATATTTCAAAGGAATTATCCATGCTCGGCGGATTTGCTAAAGCCATATTCGGGTCGTCGAACGACCGTTACGTCAAATCAATCATGAAGATCGTCGATCAGATTAACGCGCTCGAAACCCAGATTGCGGCCCTTAATGACCAGCAACTGAAGGCGCAGACACAGCTATTCCG
>NZ_JARXAI010000075.1 GCF_029865925.1 Sphingorhabdus sp. | reverse complement strand
GTCTGAGCGTGTGAACACGGGCGGCTGGCCATGCGGCGCAGCTATGTCGTGCGTGCCTTTGTCATATACTGCACCTGTCCATAGGTGTACCCAAGCGCCTTGGGGCAGCACCACACGGCGGCTGTCATACCCTTCTTCAACGACGGGCGCGACAATCATGTCTGCACCATAAAGATACTGATCCTGAATGTCGTAATTTTCGGGATCATCATAATGCAGGAATAATGGCCGTTGCAGGGGCAAGCCAGTGGCTACCGCTTCATCGCAAACTGCACGTACATAAGGCGCAAGCTGCGCATGCACTTGGCTCATCCGCGCAAAATGGGCTAGGATTTCGGGGCTGCTATCGATTTGCAGATTGTCCGAGGGACGATTGCCTTCATGGCTGCGCATGACTGGCGCGAATGCGGCCAGGTCAATCCAGCGGTGCATCAGTTCGGCGGTGCGGACAACGCCGTGTAAACTGGTGTAACCACCCAAATCGCTATGATGATAGGCATTGCCTACCAAACCTGACGACAAAGCAGCAGTTATCACGGTGTTAATGCCATCATGCCGCGTAAAATCAACGCATTGGTCGCCGGCCCATAACAAGGGGCAATGGGCTTGGACGCCGGAAAAGCCAGCCCGCATGAAGAAGGTGGCGTCACCGGTCTTGCCGCGCGACGCGATGGCGTCGGCATTGACCTTCGCCCATAATACAGGCCAGCGGTTATGCGCTTCCATTGGGTCCGAACCGTCGAACAATCGCACATCGGTGGGCAAATATTCGCCAAAATCGGCCATCCAGCCTGATAGTCCAAAGTCGAGCATTTCTTGCCCAATGATGCGGTCGGCAAACCAGCTGGCGGCGGCAGGATTGGTGAAATCGACCACGCCTGCGTCAAATTCGCCGAAATCCACGGCATAAGGTTTGTCGCTTTCCTGCCGCAATGCGAGATAATTGTGCGCTTGCGCCTCTTGGTAGAGCGCGCCATCCAAGGCCAAATAGGGATTAATATATCCCCAAAAGCCAATGCCACGCTCTGCCAGCGCGGCTATACGGGCTGGCAAATCTGGATAGCGCGTTGCATTCCATTTCCAGTCCCAAAACAACCGCTTTCCAAAGCTGGTTTGCCGGATGCCGACCCAATCTTCGCACCACAAGCCCGTTATCGCTGCGCCAGAGGCGGCAATTGTCTCTAAACGGTCGAATGTGTCTGCCCCGTCTTTAAGGCCCACAATCGCGCCCGAAATCGCCCATTCGGGCAAAGGTGGCTGCCGACCAAAGCGATTGGACAATTTGGTGACCAGATTGGACAACGATGGTGCCTCAAACAACTCTAGATCGATATTGGCGGACCAGCATTCGATGCCAACGCGACCCTTTTCGGTCAAATCCAGAACCGAGTATGTAGTCGTCTCTAAATGCACCGCATAACGCGCGGAGCTTAGCCAAGTCGGCTGTGGATAATTGGTCGTCCAATAATCACCGCCTGCTAAGCCATCCGCGTCCATGGTTTGCGTCAGCGCCGTAGATTTATCACGACCAACACCGGGCTCGGATGTCCAAAACGGAAAACGCCGGCCGTTCAGTCGTAAATAAGACATTTGCTCCCCGCCGCCCCAAAAGGCTTCGGAAGTTGCGCAATGCATTTCTATCCAAAGACGGTTTAAGGCGGGGTCACTGCAACGCAGTTCAAGCGCCGATTGCTGCGCACGCTGAGCCAGCTTGAGAGTAACCACCACATCAGGCCGTGCCGCATTCCAAAGCCGAATAGCGCCATCGGAGGCCGCAAAGCAATCCAAGGCCAAACGCATTTCAACCAGATCGTCGATGCGAAAGTTACCACGAACCATTTCCAGATCAGGTACGCCGATCCCCAGCGTAATTGCAGGGGTATCATCGCGATGCGCCAACATGCTGACGTCATCGCGCAACAGGTCAAAGCCCCCTTGTTGCATAATGATTTTAAATGGCAACTATTGTCCTTCTCGGTCCGTAAAGCGGCACTATGGCAACATTGCAACAGTACGCGTCAAAATATTGTCTTCATATGACACCGCTAGACATATTTAGTCAATCTGGTAACAAATGCCCCACGCCAACGGTATACGCCACGATAGCTTTTGTTGCTTGAGCAAACTCAAGTAAAATGGTTGAGAATATGATTGCCGATTTTAGGCAAGGTTCATCATGCTCAGCATAAGTCACATAAAACAAATTTTATCAGTATTTTAACTCCCAAAAGCATTATAATCATGTTGGACATCAGCTTGACCCCAATGGCGTAGAATGCACCCGCAGGATATTCCGCTCATCGCCCCCTTTCTCTTTTGTCCCTCATGCGCCATATTGCAGTAATGAATTGGCCAGACACCATCAAAGCAGGCGAAACCGAACAGCATGAAGCGCTCGTGCGTCGGGTGCTTGCGCCCAATGCCTCGCCTTATACCTATACGGGGACGCAAACATGGATTGTCGGGAATGGCAAAGATGTTGCCGTAATTGATCCGGGTCCAGTTGGCAGCGGTCAGAGCGTTGGTGATCCCGCCGACATACGCGGCGAGGGGCATGTTGAGGCGATTTTGCACGCCATAGGCGATGCCAAGGTCGTGGCGATCCTATGCACACACACACATCGCGACCATTCGCCTGCCGCAGCGCCGTTAAAAGCAGCAACTGGCGCGCCAATCATTGGCTGTGCACCTTTGGTGCTGCGCGATGATGGGCCGCGGGCCGACAGTGCCTTTGACCCGGACTACCGCCCTGACCGCATCCTGACCGATGGGGAGATTATCTCTGGCGATGGCTGGACTCTGGAGGCGGTGGCAACGCCGGGGCACACCAGCAATCACCTGTGCTTTGCGTTGCACGAGAGTGGCGCGCTGTTTACAGGCGACCATGTCATGAAATGGTCGACGAGCGTCGTTAGTCCGCCCGATGGCGACATGAGCGACTATCTGGCGAGCCTGCAGAAGTTGTACGACCGTGAAGACCGCATTTATTACCCCGCCCACGGCCCTGCAGTTGAAAATCCACGTCAGCTTGTGCGCGGTATGATTGGCCATCGCCGTCAACGCGAGCGGCAGATCGTGAAGTTGCTTGAGGCAGGTGAGGGGCATGTGCCCAATATGGTAGCGGCGATGTATAAGGGGTTGGACCCCCGTCTAATCGGCGCAGCAGGGCGCTCTGTTCTTGCGCATTTGATTGATTTGCAAAATCAGGGCCGCGTGGCGGCGCAGGGCGATGGGTGGCATATGGTCAAGGAAAGCTTGAAGCCCGTTTAACGGCGTAGTGTTTTTGCATCGTTTCGCGACGTACCAACTTCGGCGGGAATGGCGCATGGCTGCTTAGGCACCGGGCCAATCGCAAAGTTGCCCAGCTGATCTTGTTTCGCGACACCAAATCGACCACATAGACTGTGAATTCAGCTGTCGAGATATGTTCGGCATGGCAAAGGTATGAAAGCATGAACGCCCCCACCGCCCGTGAAAACCTGCAAGGTATCGACCTGCTCGCCGAAATCGCACGGCTGAAAAAAGAACGCAATGCCGTCATACTTGCGCATTATTATCAAAAGCCAGAGATACAGGATCTCGCCGATTTTGTCGGTGACAGCCTTGAGTTAAGCAAGCGCGCGGCGGAAACCGACGCTGATGTTATCGCTTTTTGCGGCGTGAAGTTCATGGCGGAAACTGCCAAGATTTTAAGCCCACAGAAAACGGTCATTCTGCCGGATATGGCCGCTGGCTGCTCGCTGGAGGACGCCTGCCCCCCAGGAAAATTCAAAGCGTTTCGTGCGGCGCATCCCGACCATATCGCGCTGACGTACATCAACTGCTCTGCCGAAGTGAAGGCATTGTCCGACATTATCGTGACCAGCAGCAGCGCGGAGACAATCCTGAGCCAGATCCCGCCAGAACAGAAAATCATTTTCGGACCTGACCGCCATCTGGGCGGCTATCTCAGCCGCAAATTCAATCGCGAAATGCTTTTATGGCCGGGCGTGTGCATCGTGCACGAGGCGTTTTCGGAAACCGAGCTTTTGAAACTTAAAGCCCAATATCCCGGCGTTCCAGTTGCTGCACACCCCGAATGCCCGCCGCATATCATCGATCATTCGGATTATGTCGGTAGCACAAGTGGCATCCTGCAATATGCCCAAACGATGGAAGGCGACACCCTGATCGTCGCCACTGAGCCGCACATTATCCACCAAATGGAAAAGGCCGAACCCACCAAAGCCTTCATCGGTGCACCCGGCGCCGACGGAAATTGCGCTTGCAACATCTGTCCATATATGGCGCTGAACACGATGGAAAAATTATATCTCGCCTTGCGTGATCTCCAACCGCAAATCGAACTAGACGAAAATGTGCGTCTTGCCGCCAAAAAGAGCCTCGACCGCATGCTCGAAATGGCAGGCGGCACACTGGGTAAGGGCGACCTTGGTAGGGCTTGATTGGCCGATGACAAGGTGTATCAAATATACACTCGCCTTCACCGTTATATCGATATAATACAGCTATCCAATGCTCTTTTGGCGCTCCTCTTCTAATCAAAACACGGATATCGATAGTCGGCTTGCCGCTTTCGACGAGAGCTTCGCGCAACCTTTTCCTGACGATACGCATCCGTCGAACAATGGACAGCCCGCCGGCGGGAAACGTCTATTTCTGGGAAAAACGCGCTGGTGGTGGATTAGCCGGACCATCGCTGCATGTATCGCTCTATTCATGCTGCTACTGCTGTGGCTTGCCGTTACCGCGCCCTTATCAAAATCGCTTCAGCCTATTGCGCCGCCGCGCATTACTTTGCTGGCGTCCGATGGCACGCCTATCGCGCGCAATGGCGCGATCGTCGATAAGCCTGTCGATGTCCGCGAATTGCCGCCGCATGTTGTTCAGGCTTTTCTTTCGATCGAAGACCGCCGCTTTTATTCGCACTTTGGTGTCGATCCGCGCGGCCTTGCCCGTGCCGCTTGGTCGAACGCGTTTGGCAGCGGCATGACGCAAGGTGGCAGCACGATTACCCAGCAGCTTGCGAAATTTACGTTTCTAACACCTGAGCGAAACTTGACGCGTAAGGCGCGAGAAATGCTCATCGCGTTCTGGCTTGAAGGGCGTTTGACAAAGGATGAAATTCTGGGGCGCTATCTGTCCAACGTCTATTTCGGCGATAATGTGTATGGCCTGCGCGCCGCATCCTTGCATTATTTCTACCGTCAGCCTGAGCGTTTGACGCTGAGCCAAGCGGCTATGCTGGCAGGCCTTGTGCAAGCGCCATCGCGCTTGGCCCCGACAAAGAACCCAGAACGTGCTGCAAAGCGCGCCAGGCTCGTTCTAAAGGCAATGGTTGCCAATAAGGTCATCACGCAAGCGAAGGCCGATGTCACCCCTTTGGCGCGGCTTGACGTGCGTGTACGAGAGACTTTACCGACGGGCACCTATTTTGCCGACTGGGCGATCCCGCAAGCGCGGTTGCTAACGGAAAGCGGCTATGCCGACGTGCAGATGACCACAACGCTCGATGCGCGTTTACAGAATATTGCGCGCAAGGTGGTGGCCCGCTCTGGCGTTGCCGGCGCGCAAATCGCGCTTGTTGCGATGCGTCCCAATGGCGAAGTTGTCGCTATGGTCGGGGGTAAAAGTTATAAGGAATCTGCCTTCAACCGCGCTACGCAGGCAAAGCGGCAGCCAGGGTCTACATTCAAATTGTTTGTTTACCTGGCGGCATTGCGGTCTGGCATGACTCCGCAATCCATGATTGCGGATACGCCAATTAATGAAGGCGCGTATCGCCCTAAAAATTCAGGACAGCGCTATCGTGGGGATATCACCCTTGAGCAGGCATTTGCTCAGTCGAGTAATGTTGCCGCGGTGCGGCTTTACCAAAAAATAGGTGGCCAAGAGGTCGAGCAAGCAGCGCAAGACCTTGGCATCCGCAGCCCATTGACGCTGGACCCAAGCCTTGCGCTGGGCAGTTCAGGGGTGACCTTGATCGAACTGACATCCGCCTATGCTGGTGTGGCGAGCAACCAATGGCCTGTCGAACCCCATGCGTTTAAGCGCGAAGAGCAAGGCTGGATCGAGTGGCTGTTTTCCGGCCCGCGCGCCTTTAGTGGACGCATGCACCGCATGTTGCTCGATCTGTTGGGGGCAACAGTCAACAAGGGTACGGCCCGCGCCGCGCGTCTGTCTATTCCGGCGTATGGCAAAACGGGCACCAGCCAAGACAACCGCGACGCGCTGTTCATCGGTTTTGCAGGCGACCTGGTTGTGGGCGTTTGGGTTGGCAATGATGACAACACACCCTTACGTGGCGTAAATGGCGGTGGCCTGCCTGCGCAGATATGGCGCGACTTCATGGCACAATCTATCCGCAATGCTGCGCCAGTAGCCGCACCCGAAACACGCAAGGCGCCCGATCCCGAGGGTCCGATTGAACCATTGGATTTGCCTGATTTGCAGGAACTGCCCATCGACATCGGCAATTCGGATGTCAGGATCGATCAAGACAAGGGGGTAATTGTGAACCCCGATGTGGGCGGTGTACCACTGGAAATCAAACTTGATCGCAATGGTGCAAATATTCAAGCCGCGCCATCTGCGGAACGACCCGCGCCGGAACCGCGTTGATGTTTAGGCACTCCAGCCATGGATAACATCATGCGATATCTTGCCGTTTTCTTCCTGTTTCTGGCGCCGGTTTTGGTTGTGCCAGCATTTGCCGATGCAAGTGACATCAGCGCGGCATCGCGCAGCGTGGTGCGCGTGGTTGTTTTTAGCACTGCCGATGGGCAGCAAAGCATCGTCAGCATAGGTTCTGGTGTTGCGGTCGCCCGCGATAAAATCGTGACGAATGCCCATGTGGTTGAAATGGCGAGGGGTGATGACAGCGCGCAAATTGTCATTGTGCCGTCCGACGGTGCGCAAAGCTACCGCGCTTCGGTCGTCGCCAGCTTGCCAGGCAAGGATCTGGCGCTGCTGCAGTTAAAATCTGGTTCGCTTGTTCCCGCCAGCATCTTTGCCGGCGTCATAGCAGACGGCGCAGATGTATTTGCAATCGGTTACCCCGCTAGCGTCGATATAGCGCTTGAGCAGAGCGAGGCGGATGTTCTTCGTCCCCAGCAGCCTGTTAAGACGCGCGGTACCGTATCGTCGGGCCGTACGTCAAAAACTGTTGAATCGCTTTTGCATACTGCCCCTATCGCGCCGGGCAACAGTGGAGGACCCATTGTTGATGCCTGCGGACGTGTGCTCGGCATAAACAGCTTCGGTTCGGTACCCACCGATGGTGGCGCAGAATTTTATTTTGCCATTTCTGCCCGTGAACTGACGACTTTTTTAGCCAATAGAGGCATCGAATTTCGGTCCGTGCGTGGCGACTGTCGTTCGGTAGCTGATTTGACGCGTGCCGAGGCAGAGCTTGAGGCATCGACACGTGTAAAGATAGATAAAGAGGCGCGCGTTGCAGCTGAGTTGCAACGTAGCCGCGAAGGCAAGGTCCGCAGTGATGCCGAGCACTCGGTGATCGCTGAACGGGAAAACTATTTGGCATTCGCGGCCTTACTTTTGGTGGTAAGTGCGCTCGCAGGAGGCGCCGCGTGGCAGTTTGCGGAACGCGGCCAGCTCGACCGGTTCAATGCCGCATGTGCTGCAGGCGCTGTGATATTTATCCTGGCGGTCGGAATCTTTGCCGCACGGCCATCATTCAACGAAGTTGATGACCGCGTGCGTGCGGTTTTGACTGCCGATGCGCCGGATAATGCGTTGGGGCCCAAGACGGCGGTCAACAGTTTAGCACCCGTGGCGAAAACCTGCGTATTGCAACCCGAACGCAGCCGCGTCACCATGTCGGATACTGCTGACGTCGCATTCACGTGGCAGTCCGATGGGTGTGTGAACGGACGCACCCAATATGTCGAAAATGGTGGTCGCTGGATCCGCAGTTTCGTGCCCATTAACGATGCGCAAATCTCAGTGGTCAGCTACACTCCAGAAACAGAAATCTACCGCATTGAACGCTTTTTGCCAGGCAATGCAGCGATGCAGTCGGCCCGTGAAGCGCGGCAATTATACGATGTCAAAACCTGTACCGCGGACCAAAGCCAACGGACCAATATTGAAAATATGAACAAGGCCATTGCCGCGCAATTACCGCCGACGCCAAACGAGATATTGCTGTTTACATGTTCTAACCGTTGAATGGTGGATTGTGCGCGCGGACATACTGCTTATGGTGATGGCATGATCCGCGCCCTGTCATCCTTGCTGTTGCTATGTTCCGCAATGCTTGTCGGATGTTCCGAAGGTGTCGACAATGAGCGTGTGCGCATTGATGTCATTGAGGACCGTCCACGACCCTTCAACGTGTCCGCTACGCCCTTGCCGCTCGCTTCAGCCTATTTGCGCGCAGCAACGGCGCAAGGGCTCGTCACGTTTGACGAAAAGGGGCGCGTTGCGCCGGGCCTTGCCAATCGCTGGATCGTGACTGATGATGGTTTGAGTTATATCTTTCGGTTGAATAAAACGCGGTGGAATGACGGGCGTGAATTGACCGCACAGGAGGTGGCGGGGCTTTTGAACGCCCGGATCCGCGAACTCGGTAAGGGCAATCTTGGACCGGAACTGGGTGTCATTGACCGTGTTGTCGCCATGACTGGCAAGGTGGTAGAGATCAGATTGAAGGCGCCTATGCCTTATTTGCTGGAATTGCTAGCTTTGCCGGAATTTGGACTCTTAACCAAAGGGGTTGGCTCAGGGCCAATGCAGGCCAAGAAATTCGGGCGGGCGATGCAATTGCACCATAATGAAGTTGACGCTGAAGGTGCAGCAATATTGGGG
>NZ_JARXAI010000006.1 GCF_029865925.1 Sphingorhabdus sp. | reverse complement strand
CCGCCCGTTGTGGTCGCTCCCCCGCCGTCGACGAATTTCACAACAACAGAATATCTCCGGTCAGATGGGCCGAGCTTTCACCGTGCGATCACTGCTTATCAGGCGGGCGCTACCGGGCGAGGCGTAACCGTTGGTGTGATCGATTCAGGCATTGATCCTAATAGCCACGAGTTCACTGGCCGCATTCATGCACAGTCGGGCGACGTGACGGTTGCGGGCAGGTCACTTGGCGATGACGACGGCCATGGCACAGAGGTGACGCGAGTCATTGCAGCCGCCAAAGATGATCGCGATGTACATGGCCTCGCCTACAATGCGACAATATTAGCGCTTCGGGCGGATCAGGCGGGAAGCTGTACCACGGCAGCCCCCGACAAAGATGCGGCTTCATGTTCCTTTTTTGACACCTCCATTGCAGCAGGGGTCAACCGGGCGGTCGACAATGGCGCGCGTGTTATAAACATTTCACTCGGCGGTGTGGGCGGTGCGAGTACAACACTACGTGCTGCGATAAATCGCGCGACCTTGGCCGGCATCGTTGTCGTTGTATCTGCTGGTAATGAGGCCAGTGCCGCTGCGCCCGCATTTGACCCGAACAACCCAAGCCCCTTTGCGCAGGCCCTATTGGGTAGTGGAAACGGGCTCGTTATCATTTCGACATCCGTCGATGACAATGATGTCATATCCAACTTCAGTAACAAGGCGGGTGCTTCGCAAAATTCAGTGTTGTCCGCATTGGGGCAAGGTATTTGCTGCGAATATCGGAACGACACGATCTATCGTTTCGTCGAAAATGGTCAGACTTTTGTCCGGACTTTCAATGGCACGTCTTTCTCCGCGGCACAGATTTCCGGAGCGGCGACCCTACTCGCGCAAGCCTTCCCCAGTCTCACGGGGGCACAGATTGTAAGTCTACTGTTGTCGTCAGCGCGTGATAAAGGTGCTGCCGGCACCGATGCGATTTACGGACGTGGCGTATTGGATATTGGGCGCGCCTTTGCGCCCGCCGGAACGACGTCGCTCGCAGGCACCAATATGGCAGTTCCGCTCAGTGGAAATGGTGGCACGACGTCGGTACCTATGGGGGATGTTGCTTTGTCCAATAGGCCTTTACATGCGGTGGTGCTCGACAGCTATGGCCGCGCCTATGATATCAACATTGCTGAAGGCATACACACAAGCGCCCCGCGCCTGCGACTTACGCCTGCTTTGGTCGATCAAGGACGTTCGGTCAGCCTGTCGCGGGGAGCAACTGAACTCGCCTTCTCGATTAGCGCGCGCAATGGCGGCAGTGCCGAGCTTGCGCCGCTGGCTCTGTCCCATGGGCAGCAGAACCAGGCGCGTATATTGGCCGGCCGCATCAGTGCCACCATCGCGCGCGATACGCGGTTTAGCCTTGGCATTCGCCAAGCAGCCGCTGGACAGGTTGCGGCCTTGCAAGGCATGTCTGGCGGCGCCTTCCTGAACGCGACGGATGCACGCATGGAGGGTGGGCTCGAACGGACGCCGGATCAATCTTTCGCGATGCGCCATCAGCTTGGTAGCTTCGGCCTGACAGGGAATGTCGAAACCGGCGCGACACATATGTTTGACCGCGGCGTCGCCGTGTTTTTCCGCACCACGCAAAAACGCTACCCTTATGCGTCAGTTGGGCTTGGCGTAGATCGCCTGATTGGCCCAGCCAAATTTGCTGTAGGTGCAAATTGGATACGTGAAGACGAGACCATTCTGGGCGCTCGGTTCGCCAACTTCATCGGCCATAATGGCGCGCGCAGCGTGTTTGTCGATGGCAGGGGTGATGCTAAACTGGTCGGTTCCTGGTCGCTTAGCGCAAGCTGGCGGCAGGGTTGGACCTATGCCAATGCGGGCGGATCGTTGACAGGCCAAAGCGTGCTGCATAGCAACGCCTTCTCAATGGATGTTTCGGGCAGTAATATCTTGGCGAGCAATGACCGTCTAGCGTTCCGGATTGCGCAACCCTTGCGCGTCACGCGCGGCGGGCTCGCACTTAACGTGCCTGTTGCTTATGATTATGCAACGCTTGGCACAACATTCGGCGTCCGCCAGTTTTCACTTGCACCAAAGGGGCAGGAGATCGCTAGCGAGCTTGTATGGGGCGTGCCAATGTACGGCGGTTATTTCTCGTCAAACCTGTTCTGGCGGAAAGAGCCGGGCCATTTCGACGCTGCGCCAGATGATGTGGGCGTTGCCTTCCGGCTGCAATTCGATTTCTAAACCGTAAAGCTCTCGCCGCAGCCACAGCTTCCGGTGGCATTCGGGTTCGTAAACACAAAGCCAGCGGCAAATTCATCCTCGACCCAATCCATGATTGAGCCGACGAGATAAAGTACCGAACCGCCGTCGATGTATAGCACGCCGCCGGGCGTCTCGATCTTCTCGTCGAACGCCACTGCCGCAGTTACATAATCGACCGAGTAAGCGAGCCCCGAGCAGCCACGGCGCGGGGTGGAAAGCTTTACGCCAATCGCGCCTTCGGGTGCCTTTGACATTAGTTCCGCAATCCGCGCTTCGGAGGCAGGCGTCAGAACAACGGCTGCAGGGCGTACGCGTGTTTTAACATCGGTCATAGCATTCCAAGCTCCAAACGGGCTTCATCAGTCATATTGGCTGGGCTCCATGCGGGCTCCCAGACGAGGTTCACTTCGGCATCGCCAATGCCAGGGACTGCGCCAACGCGCATTTCAACTTCGCCCGGCATCGATTCTGCGACCGGGCAATTCGGCGTGGTCAACGTCATAGAAACGACAGCATGGCCATCATTGATTTCGACATTGTAAATCAGGCCAAGGTCGTAAATATTCACCGGAATTTCCGGATCATAGATTTCCTTCAGCGCTGCGATTACCGCCTCGTACAAATCGCCATCAGGCTCGCTTGGCGCAGGTGTGGCCGGCTTCTGCGCAAGGAAGCCCTCCAGGTAGTCCTTCTTGCGTTCGAAGGTTTCCGGTGCGCTCTCTACCCGCGCTTTCGGCGGTTTTTCTACGCTATCGACTTCTTCTATGCGGATGTTCTCGTTCATCCAAAAATCCTCTTCACCCGTTCGAGGCCGCGCACTAGCGCCGCGACATCATCCTCATCATTGTAAATTCCAAAGCTTGCCCGCGCAGTGGCGGGCACGCCCAAATGGTCCATCAGTGGCTGCGCGCAATGGTGGCCAGCGCGAATGGCTACATCTTCTTCGTCCAATATCGTGCCGATGTCATGCGGATGCACGCCCTTCATCGAGAAGGAGACAATCCCCGCCGATTGCTCAGGACCGTATAAAGTGATCGCGTTAATCGAACGCAAGGCGTCCCGCGCCTGCGCGGCAAGCGCGCTTTCATGTGCGAAAATCGCGTCTGGGCCAAAGCTGTCGATGAAGTTGATTGCGGCATGCAGACCGATGACCTCAATAATCATCGGCGTACCTGCCTCAAACCGCGAAGGCGCAGGGGCATAAGTCGTTTTTTCAAACGTCACGCGATCAATCATTGCGCCCCCCCCTTGATATGGAGGCATCGCGTCAAGCGTATCGGCATGCGCCCACAGCACGCCAATACCCGTCGGGCCGTATAATTTATGTCCGGACATTACGTAGAAATCGCACGCGAGGTCAGCCATATCCAAATGCATCCGTGGTGCCGCCTGACAGCCGTCGAGCAAGAATTTTGCACCAACCGCATGCGCGGCATCTGCTACACGCCTGGCGTCGAGCACTGATCCAAGCACGTTTGAGACATGCGCCAACGCGACCATTTTATGCGCTGGCGTCAAATGCGCCTGTAGCCAGTCGAGGTCGATTTGCCCATCGTCTGTTAGCGGGCACACATCAATGTGCGCGCCAACCTTTTCGGCGAGCATTTGCCAAGGCACGATATTGCTGTGATGCTCCAACTGGCTCAGCATGATGCGGTCGCCCGCCTTTACGTTCGCTGTGCCCCAGCTTTGCGCAACCAAATTAATGCCCTCGGTGGCACCACGCACGAAAACGATTTCATTGGACGAAGCTGCACCCATGAAGCGGGCCACGCGATCCCGCGCCGCCTCGAATGCCACAGTCATATTCGCCGACCGCGCATACACACCGCGATGCACGGTTGCGTAATCCACTCCGCCAGCCCGCATCATCGCATCGAGCACGACCTGCGGCTTTTGCGCCGTCGCAGCGGTGTCGAGATAATGCCAGTTGTTGGCTAAACCTGGAAACTGGTTTTTGATCCCGTTCACACCAATTCGCCCAATTTCTTCAACGCGGCGTCAGTAAGCATCTCCTCATCCGCAGCGCCTTCAAAAACGCCAGCGACAAAGGCTTGCAACATAAGCTTCTTTGCATCCGCAGGCGCGATGCCCCGTGCTTGCAAATAGAACAGCCCCATCGCATCCAATTCACCAATCGCGCAGCCATGCGCACATTTGACGTCGTCGGCGTAAATTTCGAGCTCGGGTTTGGCGTTGGCGGTCGCGCTGCGGTCAAGCAGCATGGCCTTCACCGACTGCACAGAGTCGGTCAGCTGCGCATCGCGCGCGACAGCGACCTTGCCCAGATAGGTTCCGGTCGCGGTGCCAGCGAGGACCGAGCGCACGATCTGCGACGAGGTTGCTTTGGGTTCGGCGTGGGTGACAGTGGTAATGATCTCGAGATTTTGGGTGCTACCGCCAATTTGCACTGCGCCCAGTTTGAAATCCGCGCCCTCATGCAACGTAACATTCAATTCAACGCGGCCATAATCGCCGCCGATGTTGAGCACATGGATTGCGGTGGTTGCGCCTTTGCCAATGGCAATATCAAGTTGGTGGATGGATCCGGTGTCCTGCAAGATTGTGCGCGCGAAGTTGCCGCCTGCAGGCACGATGATGCTTTCAGGCGCAGCCAATGGCCACGCGGCCTCCACAGCGGAAATGTCGCTGTAGCGCCATGCCTCGTCGTGCCGCGTGGGCGCAGACCGATTCAAGCCGCCAATTCCTTATACCCGTCACGCTCTAACTCCAGAGCCAATTCAGCGCCGCCGGTCCGCGTGATGCGGCCATCGGCAAGGACGTGTACGAAGTCGGGCTTCACATAATCAAGTAGCCGCTGATAATGGGTGATTAGCAGCACGGCCTTGCCGGGTTTGCGCATGATGCGGTTGATGCCGTCGCCAACGGTCCGAAGCGCGTCAATGTCGAGGCCGCTGTCGGTCTCATCAAGAATCGCGAGTGCGGGGTTGATGATACCCATTTGCACCATCTCGTTGCGCTTCTTCTCACCGCCTGAAAAGCCGACATTTACCGGACGCTTGAGCATGTCCATATCCATGCCAAGTGCACCCGCTTGCTCGCGTGCAACCTTCAAGAATTCTGCGCCGGATAAAGGTGCCTCACCACGGTTCTTGCGCTGCGCATTCAATGCCTCGCGCAGGAACTGGACGTTTGACACGCCCGGTATTTCGACTGGATATTGAAAACCCAGGAATAGGCCAGCGGCGGCGCGCTCATGCGGTTCGAGGTCGAGGAGGTCGTTCCCGTTGAAGGTCACTGAACCCTCGGTTACTTCATAGCCGGGCCGACCAGACAGCACATATCCCAGCGTCGATTTTCCAGCGCCATTGGGCCCCATAATCGCATGGATTTCGCCCGCTTTCAGCGAGAGGGTGAGGCCCTTGAGAATAGGCTTGTCGCCAACATTGGCGTGGAGGTTCGTTATTTGGAGCATGATCAATTAATTCCGTAAAGACTGTGTGCGGACGTCGCGGGATAAAGGGTTCATCCGACGGACCCTTCGAGCGAAATGCCTAACAATTTCTGCGCCTCAACCGCGAACTCCATCGGCAGTTGCTGCAGCACTTCCTTGGCAAAGCCGTTGACGATCAATGCGACAGCTTCTTCGGCGTTCAGGCCACGGGCCATCGCGTAGAACATTTGGTCGTCGCTGATCTTGCTGGTCGTTGCCTCATGTTCAATCTGCGCACTTGGGTTGCGCACTTCGATATAGGGCACAGTGTGGGCACCGCTTAAGGACCCAAGCAACAAGGAATCGCATTGGGTGAAGTTGCGCACCCCTTCGGCATTGGGTGCGACGCGGACAAGGCCGCGATAGGTGTTGTTGCTGTGTCCCGCGCTGATACCCTTGCTGACGATGGTCGAGCGGCTGCCCTTGCCATTGTGGATCATCTTGGTTCCGGTGTCGGCTTGCTGATAATTGTTGGTGACGGCAACCGAGTAAAACTCTCCGACGCTGTTTTCGCCGTTGAGGACGCAGCTTGGATATTTCCACGTCACCGCGCTGCCCGTTTCGACTTGAGTCCAGCTCACCTTGCTGTTCCGGCCCTGACAAAGCGCACGCTTGGTGACAAAGTTATAGATGCCACCTTTGCCTTCGGCATCGCCGGGGTACCAGTTTTGCACGGTCGAATATTTGATTTCGGCATCATCGAGCGCAACGAGTTCGACAACAGCGGCGTGCAATTGGTTTTCGTCACGCATCGGCGCGGTGCAGCCTTCGAGATAGCTAACATAGCTGCCCTTATCAGCGATAATCAGCGTGCGTTCAAACTGGCCGGTATTCTCGGCATTGATGCGGAAATAGGTGGAAAGCTCCATCGGGCATCGCACGCCTTCGGGGATATAGACAAATGTCCCGTCGGAGAAGACCGCGCAGTTGAGCGTGGCGAAATAATTGTCGTGCATCGGCACAATCTTGCCGAGCCATTTCTTCACCAGTTCCGGATATTCCTTAATTGCCTCCGAAATGCTGCGGAAAATGACGCCAGCGCGTTCCAGTTCTGCGCGGAAGGTGGTGGCGACCGAAACGCTGTCGAACACGGCGTCCACAGCCACGCGCCGCGCGCCCTCGACGCCAGCGAGCACTTCTTGCTCGGCAATCGGGATGCCCAGCTTTTCATATATGCGCAGGATTTCAGGATCGACCTCATCCAGCGAACCAAGCTTTGGCTTCGCCTTAGGCTCGGCGTAATAATAAGCGTCTTGATAATCGATGGGCGGCACGTTGAGCTTCGCCCAATCGGGCGGCGTCATCGTTTTCCACAATGCAAACGCCTTCAACCGCCATTCGAGCATCCATTCAGGCTCGTTTTTCTTGGCTGAAATGAAGCGAACGGTATCTTCGGTCAGCCCCTTGGGCGCGAAGTCGGTTTCAATGTCCGATGACCAGCCATGCTCGTAATCGGCGACCTTTTCAGCGGCGTCCCACGCGGCCTTATCTCTCATATCCAACTCATCGCTCATCGCGTTAATCCCGCCAAATTGATTTGTGCCAGCGCGCCGCGCACCGCAGTGTTTACGACTGGCCAGTGCGCTTGAACGCTACAATTGCCTTCTTTTACGCAATGCTGCCCCAAAGATTGCTTGTGGGCATCGCAGCATATCGTCAGGGCAATTGGACCTTCGACCGCCTCAATAATGTCGGCGACGCTAATAGCCGCAGCGGGACGGGCAAGCATGATTCCACCGCCTGTACCGCGCGCCGAACGCAGCAGGCCGGCCTTCGTAAGAATGCTGACAAGCTTTTGTGCGGTGGGCAGGGCCACACCGGTTTCGGCGGCAAGGTCGGTTGCCGATACGCGCGCAGAGCCGCAATGGCGCGAAGCTGCGCTCATGATCACCACTGCATAATCGGCCATATTCGACAAACGCATCTTGCGTATCCTAATCAGATAAATTCACTCCGATTAGGGGCAGATGGTCCTTTTGGTTGCTTAAATCAAGCCATAAAGGATTCAATATCGCGGAAGCTGCCTTTGTTATGCCATTGACGGCAGCTTTCGCCACAGGATGAATGCGCAGTGCGTAAATTCTCGGGTATACTTGAAGTGGGCCGGGTTGCAGAAGAACGCCTTCCGCCTAGGTGTGGCGGCGCTGCAGTCTCACTTTCACATATTTTTCAAGCTTTTGCGTTGCGGCAATAGAGAAGCGCAGGCCGAGCTTGCTGCGGCGCCATAAAATATCGTCTGCGGATTTCGCCCATTCATGATCGATCAAATAGTCAACCTCGGCCGCATATAAATCATGTCCGAAGTCCGTGCCCAAATCCGAAAGCAATGTGGCATTTGATAATATCGTTCGTGTTCTGGTCCCATAGCTGCGCACCCAGCGGTGCACGAGTGATGGCGCTAAAAACCCGAAATCGCGCTCAAGTGTGGTTGCGAGGTTTGCCGCGCCATTTATTGGAAAATCTCCCCCGGGCAGTGGCGCACGCAGTGTCCAACTTTGACCTTTTAGGACAGGTAAATGCGCCGCAAGTTTATCCACCGCGCTCTCTGCCAGGTGGCGGTATGTGGTGATTTTGCCACCAAAGACGGACAATATCGGGGCGGTGTCACCTGCACCAACATCCAGTTCGAAATGATAACCGCGTGAGGCAGTTTCGGGTTTGCCAGAGCCGTCATCGACCAAGGGCCTGACGCCAGCAAAGCTATAAATGACGTCAGCGGCAGTTATAGGCTGCCTGAAATACGCCCCCGCCGATTGGCAGATATAATCGATTTCCTCTGGCGTGGCGTGAATGTCGTCGAGCGAACCTTTATGGTCGGCATCAGTGGTACCAATTAGGGTGAAATCATCCTCATAAGGGATGGCGAAGAAAATGCGACCATCGGGATTTTGGCAGAAATAAGCCTGCGGCGTATCAAACATCTTGCGCACAACGATGTGCGATCCTCTCACCAGACGGATGGTTTCGCCGGTTTTGCGATCATGCCCTGTCGTGCGCGCGAGCAAGTCCAGCACCGCCGGTCCTGCTGCGTTCGCGACCGCGCGGGCCAGTACGGGTGCTTGTCCGGCAATTTCTATATGCCAAAGCCCATCGCGCCGTTCCAGATGGGTTACTTCGGACAAGGTGCGGATGTCCGCACCGTGCTCGACGGCATCCATCGCATTCAGAACGACGAGCCGTGCATCGTCCACCCAGCAGTCCGAATATTCAAACGCCTTCACAAATTCTGGACGCAGTGGCTTGCCTGCTGGCGCGTTTTTCAAATTGACGGTGCGCGTTGCCGGCAGCAGCTTGCGGCCACCAATGTGGTCGTAAAGGAACAGACCAAGGCGCACGAGCCACGCAGGACGAATACCTTTTTGATGCGGCAGGATGAACCGAAGCGGCCAGATAACATGAGGCGCAATGGCCCAAAGCCGCTCGCGCTCAATCAACGATTCCCGCACCAGTGCAAATTCATAATGCTCAAGATAGCGAAGCCCGCCATGGATAAGTTTCGTCGATGCCGATGAAGTGCCCCGCGCAAGGTCTCCGCGCTCAAGCAGGATAACGTGCGCGCCCCTGCCAGCGGCGTCACGTGCAATACCGGCGCCGTTAATACCGCCGCCAATTACCGCCAGTTCATAAATCTGTTCGCTCATAAAAATGCCCATGCGAATGCTGCTGACGCCACAAAGGCCGTTAATGTGGCCAGTATGACGGGAAACAGCGCCTTCGTACCCTGACTCAGCAGCAAATCAAGTCGAGACCGCATCGCAGTGGCCGTAACAGCAAATAATAACATAGCCTTAGAGGCGATCAGGCCATATTGCGCCACCCACGCTGGTGCCGCCACGGCAGAGTTGATCGCGACGGTGGCAAAGAATGCGAGAATGAACCAAGGCAGCTTCAACCGCGACGCAAGGCTTCGGGGCCGACCGTCGCTGGACCCGATAGCAAGCCCGATAAGCGTTACAGCGGGTGCGAGCAAAGCTACGCGCGACAATTTGACGATGGTTGCGGTTTCACCCGCTGATTGCGAGAAGCTATAACCGCCGCCAAGTGCCTGAGCTACGTCATGTACGGCCGCTCCCATCAGGAAGCCGGCTTGCTTATCCGTGAAAGCGAGTTGCGCCGCAATGATCGGGTAGAAAGACATCGCAACTGCGCTTGCCAGAGCAACGCCCACCAAGGTGAGCGTAAACTGCGATTGGTTCAGGCGTTCGCGGCCTATGACGGCGTAAATGGCCAATGCTGCCGACGCCCCACAGATCGCCGTTGCGCCGCCTGCTAGCCAACCAGCGTAATTGGTTTGTCCGCTTAAGCGAGCGCCCAACAACCCGGCGCCCATCACCAATGACATAATACCAATCAGCCCCAAAAAGGCCAACGCGCCAAGACCGCCAATTTGCATTGCGGTGACTTGCGTACCCAAAAGGACGATGCCCCAGCGCAGGCAAACAGTACCGCAGAAATCGAGTCCGGGATGTACCTTTTGCTCGGCTGAAACAAAATTGAGGGCTAACCCCAGCAGCAAACCCGCCAAAATGACTGGCATTCCGTAATGTTCGGAAAACCAGGTTGCTGCGACCGAAGCGATCGCTACTACCGCAAAGCCAGGAAACAGCGCACCGAGCACCAACCGCTTGCGCAGTGGCGGATTATCATCGGCAAGATAGGTTTCGCCATAGAGGTCAGCGATGTAATTCGCGTGTATGTCTTGCGGTGTCATATAGCCATCTATAGGCACATGTGTGGGGAGTTCCAGCATAAAGCAGGGCGTGGGAGTGGATTCAATGGCCGAAACCAAGATGACCAGTTCAGACAATGCAATGCGGTTCATCCGTTATGGTCTGATCGCGCTTTTGTTCTTTGGTACGGCGCTCAATTATCTTGATCGGCAAGTGCTGGCGTTGCTCAAACCGACGCTTCAAATGGAGTTTGGTTGGACGGATCGCGAATTTGGACATTTCGGATCAGCGTTCCAGATCGCTACTGCAGTCGCGCTTTTGGGAGTTGGCTGGTTTATCGACCGCTTCGGTGTCCGTTGGGGCTATGGCTTGGCCGTCGCCATCTGGAGCTTGGCGGGAATGGGGCATGCATTCGCAAGCAGTGTCGGGCAGTTCGTTGCGGCACGGGTCACGCTGGCTGTTGCCGAATCTGTAAACACGCCAGCGGCCATGAAATCGGCCGCCACCTATCTGCCCATTCGCGAACGATCGATAGGCATTGGTGTCATTAACAGTGCCTCAAACATTGGCGCGATCTTGGCTCCACTCACGGTGCCGTGGATTGCCATCACGTACGGCTGGCGTGAAGCGTTCATCATAACAGGAGCGTTAGGTTTCGTTTGGCTGGTTTTCTGGTGGCTTGGGACAGCAAAGCTTCAGCCATTGGGTGCGGCCGCACCGACCGCGGGAAATCCAGCGGTTACGGGGGCGCGCTGGAGCGAACTGTTGAAGGAGCGCCGCACTTGGGCGGTCGCAGGGGCAAAGCTGCTCACCGATCTCGTCTGGTGGTTTATTCTTTTCTGGGCGCCGGATTTTTTTGCGCGGCAATTTGGGCTCGGGCAGGCCGAAATTGGCGCACCGACCGCTATCGTATATGCATTGGCTGCCGTTGGCGCAGTGACAAGCGGTATCTTGTTCCCGATCCTTTTGGGTAAGGGCATGACTGCGAATGCGGCGCGCAAGAGCTCAATGTTTTTTTACGCCTTGCTGATCCTGCCAATTCCACTGGCACTGCAAGCACCCAATGAATGGTTAGCGGCGCTTATTATTGGTCTCGCCTTATTCGCGCATCAGGGTTTCTCGACCAATATCTTTGGTATGGCAGCAGATATCGTACCTGCGCGTCAGGTCGGCAGCGTCATTGCAATTGGAGCCTTGGCTGGCAATCTCAGCGGCGCAGCCATGCTTGAATTTGCCGGCTGGTCGTTAGAGTCGGGCCTTGGCTACGCGCCTATGTTTGCCATCTGCGCCAGCGCGTATTTGCTGGCTTTGCTATGGATCCAAATAATGCAGCCAAGGCTGATTGTCGTAAATGATACAGATTGATTAGCTGGCCTTTGCCAAGCCTTCGGTTTCAACCAATTCCTGCAGTTCGCCCGCGTCGTACATTTCCATCATGATGTCTGAGCCGCCCAGAAATTCGCCTTTGACGTAAAGCTGCGGGATGGTTGGCCAGTCGCTATAATCCTTGATGCCAGCGCGGATTTCCATGTCTTGCAACACATCTACGCTTTCATAAGCGACATTCAGATGGTCGAGAATGGCGATCGCCTTGCTGGAGAAGCCGCACTGCGGAAATAACGGACTGCCCTTCATAAACAGGACGACATTATTGCCTTTGACGATCTCTTCGATCCGTTCGTTAACACTCATGTATAATACTCCAAAAATTTAAGGAATGGCGGTTGTTAGTTGCAAGGCATGCAAAACGCCGCCCATGCGGCCGCCTAGCGCGTCATATACCGCCTTATGCTGCTTCAGGCGCGGAAGCCCACGAAAACTCTCGCTCACTACGCGCGCGGCATAATGGTTGCCGTCACCTGCAAGGTCAGTAATCTCAACCTGCGCGTCGGGCAGGGCAGCTTTTATCATGCCCTCTATCTCTTCGGCCTGCATTGCCATTAGGCGGGCTCGATAAACTGGCGGCGCGCTTCAACCATCTTATCTTCCAGCGCTGCACGAATTGTTGCGTCATCGATATCAACGCCAGCCGATGTCAAATCGCCAAGCAGCTTGCGCACAACATCTTCCACACCCGATTCTTCAAAATCCGCCTGGACCACGGAGGTCGCGTAAGCGTTTGTTTCTTCCGGGGTCAGGCCCATTTTTTCTGCGGCCCATTGGCCAACCAGTTTATTCCTGCGCGCAGTAATTTTGAACTGAAGCTCCGCATCATGTGCAAACCTCTCTTCAAAGGCGTTTTCGCGTTTATCGAAAGTCGTCATGTTGCCGTTCCTAACTGCTGAATATCCAAGATAATGCGTGTGCGTGCTATCAACAAGGCAATTGATATCAAATATGGACAACCAGTTTCCCAACTGCTGCTCGTTCGCCAAGCCGCGCAATCGCTGTGCCAGCATTTGCCAGTTCAAATGTTTCCGAAATGCGCGGCTTGATTTTGCCTGAAGCGTAAAGGTCAAACAATTCGGATATGTTCGCGTGGTTCTTCTGCGGTGTGCGTGCGGCGAAAGCACCCCAGAATACACCGCAAACGTCACAGCTTTTCAGCAAAGTCAGGTTTAACGGCAATTTCGCGATGCCGGCCGGAAAACCGACCACAAGAAACTTGCCTTCCCATGCAATCGAACGGACCGCAGGCTCGCTATAGTCGCCGCCGACAGTGTCGTAGATGATGTTGAAACCGTCCCTGCCAGCGGCCGCCTTGAACAGTTCAGCGACGGCCTTGGATTGATCCTTATCGAACGGCTGATGCGGATAGACAACAACTTCATCCGCGCCTGCCTCACGTACGATGGCGGCTTTGGCCTCGCTCGATACGCCCGCAACCACACGGCCACCATAAGCCTTCGCAAGCTCAATCGCCGAAATGCCGATGCCGCCAGCACCGCCGAGAACAAGGACATTGTCCCCCGTTTTCATATGGCCGCGGTCCTTGAGTGCATGGATGGACGTGCCATAGGTCATGAGCAAAGCCGCGCCATCGTCAAACGACATAGCGTCGGGCATTTTGAAGCAGTTGAATGCGGCAACCGCGACCTTTTCAGTGAGCCCGCCATTGCCGCATAGGCCAATCACGCGATCACCAACGGCAAAGCCGCTGACGCCATCGCCGATAGCTTCGACCACGCCAGCGATTTCACCGCCGGGCGCAAAGGGGCGTTCGGGCTTGAACTGGTAAAGGTCGACAATCATTAAGGTGTCGGGGAAGTTGATCGAGCAAGCCTTCACCGCAACAACGACTTGGCCAGGGCCAGCAACGGGTTCTGGCAATTCGCCCATGACAAGCGTTTCAGGGCCACCGCTCGCGGTCGATAATAAAGCGCGCATTTCTCTCTCCTAGGCTATGTTGGGCGTCAGCCAAGGCTGCTGTGCCGATATTTTTGTCTCATATGTAGAGATCGCGTCGCTGCTTTTCAGCGTCAGCCCAATCTCGTCGACCCCATTCATCAGGCAATGCTTGCGGAACGGGTCAATTTCAAATGCGAACCGATCTTGGAATGGCGTTGTTACCGTCTGCGTTTCCAGATCGATATGAATGCTGTCCGTCTGCGCAACTTCCATCAGCCGATCGATAGCATCCTGCGGCAGCACGATTGCGAGCAATCCATTCTTGAACGCGTTGCCAGAAAATATGTCCGAAAAACTGGGTGCGATGACTGCCGAAATGCCTAGGTCAGCCATTGCCCAAGCGGCATGCTCGCGGCTTGACCCGCATCCGAAATTGTCGCCAGCAATCAAAATTGGTGCGCCAGCATAAGCAGGATCGTCAAAGACGTTGCCAGACACTTCGCGCAAGGATTGAAACGCGCCTTTGCCAAGGCCCGACCGGCTAATCGTTTTCAACCAAGCTGCAGGAATGATGATGTCGGTATCGATATTTTTCAGCCCGAGCGGATAGGCTCTGCCAATGACGCTGCTTATGGGCTTCATACGATCAGTCCGTTTCGGTTTTTGGCGGGTTCTGGGTTATGGGTGCGGCATCGGGTTCAGGGGACAAGGGTTCAAGCTTGCCCTTCTTCTGCGTCAGACTGCGCCGCCCTGCATATAACAACGCAGCCACCAAGGCTGCGGAGCCAACCGCTGCGCCAACCTTGGCTGTGGTTGACCATGTGTCGCCATTGGAATTTTTATTGGTCATATAGCTGTTCCTTGATGGATTAACCTTAGCTTTGGCGTCTGTGCCAAGTAAAGAAAATAGCTTATTTTTGCGCAGGCGCCTCTCTCATGCGTTAACGCCTCCTTGCAATTTAGTTCATCAATTCGCGGACATCCGTAAGCTTTCCCGTCACTGCGGCGGCGGCGGCCATTGCAGGACTTACCAAATGCGTGCGCGCACCTGGTCCTTGCCGCCCGACGAAATTGCGGTTGCTGGTGGACGCGCAACGCTCTCCGGCAGGTACCTTGTCCGGGTTCATACCCAAGCATGCCGAGCAGCCCGGTTCGCGCCATTCAAGGCCCGCGTCGATAAATATGCGGTGTAGCCCCTCGGCCTCGGCCTGATGCTTCACAAGGCCGCTTCCCGGAACGACAATTGCCCATTTGACATTAGCTGCCTTTTTACGGCCCTTCAGAATAGCAGCAGCCGCACGCAGATCTTCAATCCGGCTGTTGGTGCAACTGCCAATGAAGACATTCTGCACTTCAATATCTGTCATAGCAGTGCCAGGCGTCAGCCCCATATATGCTAGGGATTTCTTGGCGGCTTCTTGCTTCGACGGATCGGCGAAGGTGGATGGGTCGGGAACGATGCCGGTAATGGGCAATACGTCTTCAGGGCTTGTGCCCCATGTAACGCTTGGCGCAATGTCGGCGGCGTTTATCGTCACGACCTTGTCATAGACTGCCGCAGTATCGGTAGCGAGTGAACGCCAATAAGCCACCGCTGCGTCCCACTGCGCTCCCTTTGGTGCCATCGGACGGCCCTTGAGATAAGCAAAAGTGGTGTCGTCAGGCGCTACCAGACCAGCGCGCGCACCATGTTCAATCGCCATGTTGGAAATGGTCAACCGACCCTCAATGCTGAGCGCGCGAATAACAGCGCCTGTATATTCGATAACATGGCCAGTGCCGCCCGATGCGCCCAACACGCCCGTGATGTGGAGTACAACGTCTTTGGCGGACACGCCCGGCCCAAGTTCACCTTCGACGCGGACTTCCATCGACTTTGATCGTGTCAGTTGAAGCGTTTGGGTTGCAAGTACATGCTCGACTTCGGATGTGCCGATTCCAAAGGCCAAAGCCCCAAGGCCGCCGTGGCAGGCAGTGTGGCTGTCGCCGCATACAATCGTCGTACCGGGCAGCGAGAAGCCTTGTTCTGGTCCGACAACATGGACGATGCCCTGCTTGATGTCGGTGGCGTTAATATAGGCAATGCCGAACTCCGGCGCGTTGCGTTCTAACGCTTCCAATTGCTGTGCGCTTTCGGGGTCGGCTATCGGCACATGCTGCCCATTGCCGTCTAACCGCGCGGTAGTGGGTAGATTGTGATCCGGCACGGCAAGCGTAAGATCGGGTCGCCGCACGCGCCGTCCAGCGACGCGAAGGCCTTCAAAGGCTTGCGGGCTGGTGACTTCGTGGACAAGATGGCGGTCGATGAAAATCAGGCACGTCCCGTCATCCCGTTGTTCCACGACATGGGCGTTCCAGATTTTTTCGTAAAGTGTTTGCGGTGTTGGCATAATTAAAATGACATAGAAGCGATTGCAGCGAAATCAAGTGAGGCGTCGCTGCTTGCACTTCAAAGATGCAAACTTTACGTCTATTAGGGGCGCCATGAGCATAATCAGCATCATCCTTATCGTGCTTGCAACGGTCTTCATTATGGAATGGGTCGCGTGGTCCAGCCATAAATATATCATGCATGGATGGGGTTGGGGATGGCACCGTGACCATCACGAACCGCACAATAACGCCCTGGAGAAGAATGATCTTTACGGCATCGTCGGTGCAGTAATGAGCATATCGCTGTTCGTGATAGGCAGTCCTCTTATGCTGGGCGACAATGCGTGGGCGCCTGCTACATGGATCGGTTTGGGCGTCATGTTTTACGGCGTCATCTACACCGTCGTCCATGACGGCCTCGTACATCAACGCTATTTCAAATATGTCCCGCGCCGGGGCTATGCCAAACGTTTGGTGCAGGCGCACAAGCTGCACCACGCCACAATCGGCAGGGAAGGCGGCGTGAGCTTCGGATTTGTGTTGGCACGTGACCCAGCCAAGTTAAAAGCGGATCTCAAGAAGCAGCGCGCGGCAGGGACTGCCATCGTGCGGGATGCCGCCATTGAAGCCTAAATTTCGGGCTTACGCCAAATCCAGCTGAGACAGATTACGGCGACGCCCATCGGAATGAGGGACAAAGGCATTGACATCGCGGCAAATGATATGGCGATGCTTAAGCCAAAAGCCATCGTCGCCGACCATTTTGCCCGCCTGCTAATCACGCCCTTTTCCCGCCACGCAACCAAATGGTGCTCGAATCGCGGATGAGCCATCAATCGCGCCTCAAGCGCTGGGCTGCTGCGTGCGAAACAGAATGCGGCCAATATCATAAACGGGACGGTCGGCAGCAAAGGTAGGAAAATGCCTATCGTGCCGAGCGCTACCGCCAGCAGTCCCGCGGACAGATACAGTTGCCGCTTAATCAATATTGGTGAACCGCTTTGGTAACATAATAGCTGTCGAGACCTTCGGGACCGCCTTCGCTGCCAAAGCCCGATTCCTTCACCCCGCCAAATGGCGCGTCGGGCATCGAGATAACGAAACTGTTGAGGCCAACCATGCCTGTGTCAAGCGCATCGGCAACAAGGTTTGCCTGGCGCGCATTCTCCGTGAAAGCATAAGCCGCAAGGCCGAAGGGCAGGCGGTTGGCTTGCGCGACGGCTTCATCAAATGTCTTGAACGGCCGCATCAAAGCCACGGGACCAAAAGGCTCGTCGTCCATAACTTTTGCCGACATCGGCACGTCAGACAATACCGTCGGTGCGAAGAAAAAGCCTTGGTCCCCGCGTGACCCGCCGGTCAGCAGCTTAGCGCCTTTCGAGGTCGCATCGTCCACCAAGGCCGCTATTGCCGATGGCCGCCGTTCATTGGCCAGTGGCCCCATGACCGTGCTTGCATCGAGACCATTACCAACCTGGACCTTTTTCGTAAGCTCGGCAAAGCCGGCGACGAAGCGGTCATAGACGCTCTCTTGCACATAAAAGCGGGTGGGCGAAATGCACACTTGGCCCGCGTTCCGGAACTTGGTCGTTGCGGACAACGTGATTGCCTTTTCCAGGTCGCAATCATCGAAAATGAGCACGGGCGCATGTCCACCCAATTCCATCGTCGTGCGTTTTACGCGCTCTGCAGCAAGCTTAAGCAAATGCTTGCCGACAGGGACGGAGCCAGTGAAGCTGACTTTGCGGATGATGGGAGAGGCAATCAGGTGGCGGCTGACCATGTCCGGCACGCCGTAGACGAGCTGCGCGACATTGCCGGGGACGCCGCCATCAATGACGCATTGCATTATCGCGCTGGTACTTGCGGGCGTTTCTTCGGGCGGTTTTGCAATGATCGAACATCCCGCCGCAAGCGCAGCCGCCATTTTTTTACACATCAGATTTACGGGGAAGTTCCATGGCGAGAACGCGGCGACTGGCCCGACCGGCTGCTTCAAAACCAACGCGCGCTGTCCCGTTGGCCGGACAAGAACACGGCCATAGCTGCGCTTGGCTTCCTCGGCGAAATAGTCGAACTGCGCGGCGCAGGAAAGCACCTCGGTGCGGGCTTCGGCAAGCGGCTTACCTTGCTCAGTAGTCAGCAGAACGGCAATTACCTCAGCGCGTTCGCGAATGTGATCAGCAACCTTGCGCAAGATTGCCGCGCGGGCGTTGACGTCCACAGTACGCCAATGCGCAAATCCCTGTGCCGTTGCAGCAAGAGCCTCGTCAAGGTCGACTGCAGTTGCCAGCGGTAATGCCGCCAGCGTCTCTCCTGTCGCGGGGTTGATTACATTATGGCAATCGCGGCCTTCGCCCGTGCGCCAACTACCGTCAATATAAAGACCCAAGTCAGTGGTATAGCTCATCGGTTTTCCTGCAAAATTTATATGTTCTGCATGTAGGCGTCACGTTGAGGGTTTGGAACCCCTTGCAAGGCGTAAAAGCCAGAAAACCGGAAGGCCGATGAGCAATAACGCAACGCCCCAGATCAATGCTTCGGTGCCTGCGCCATAAATCGTCCAGCAGGAATATAACGCCGCAAGGAACAGAATGATCTTAAATCCTGCGCGGACTTTCAATGCCCCCGTCTGGATAAGCCGGAATGCCGCCGCCGCGCAGCCGAAATACATGACGAGCACGATGGCGGTGGTGAGCACGATTAGAAATTCAAACATAGATGCCATGGACCGGCTGCTGTTCATCAGGATGACGAGCGTCAATAGACTGGTGGAGAATACATGGGCATTGCGCGGCGTGCCATTTGCGGCGGCTTTACCCATGAATTCTGGGAATAAGCCATCGCGTGCTAGGGCGGCGGGCAGTTCGGCTTGGCACATGATCCAGCCGTTTAATGCACCAAGCGCACTTATTGCGCCAATCGCGGCGATCGCCGTGCCGGCATTGGTGCCGGCATAGATATTCACGAAATCGGCAAATGGCGCGGCTGACGCGCTGGTGATCGCGGCGGGTAGCATCAGGACAACTGCCGAGCAGACCAAGATATATATGCCACCAGCACCGGCCGTCCCAAACAAGGTGGCACGGTTAATGGTGCGTTCGGGGTCTTGCACTTTGTCGGCTGGCACGGTTGCAAGTTCAAGGCCAAGCATCGCCCACAAGGTCAATATGGTGGCCGTCGAAATGCTTGCTGTAGAGATATCTGCCGTATCAAAAGTACGAACAAGCCCCGTGCCTTGCGTTGCCAGCACATAAGCTGCAAGGCCAATGACTGCGATGAGGGGGAGCAACTTTGCAATGGTCCAAATAATCTGCACCTGCCCTGCCAATTTGGTTCCGCGGATATTGATTAGCGTGAATGCCCAGACGATGGCTATGGTGATGGCCGCTGAAACGCCGTGCGTACCGAAAATCGGAAACAGCTGACTAAGATAGCTTACGGCCGCCGTAGTGATTGCCGCATTGCCGACCCACATTGAAATCCAATAGGCCCAGGCAATCGCAAAACCCGCGCCATCGCCAAAAGCGGCACGGGTATAGGCGTAAGGCCCGCCTGCCTTTGGTAGGGCCTTGCTGAGCGCGCCAAAGACCGAGGCAACGCACAAAGCGCCGGATACAGTGATGAACCATCCGATGACCGAATTCCATCCCAAAGGCGCAAGGCTTGCAGGCAGCAGGAATACGCCTGAACCGATCATGCTGCCCATGACCAATGCGAGCGCCATCCAGAATCCCATCGGACGCCCTGTTACGGCTGTATCTTCCTGCACTTAAAATCCCCCGTTCCGCGCAAGCTTGCATGGAACAGGGGCAAAAGCCAATCTTTGTTTCACGCCCCAACAGCTCTGGCATGCGCAGTTCGCCCGGCAGCAAACGAGTTACACCCTCAAACAGGCCAAGGCCGACATAGTCTTGCGACGATCGATCCTCGACAAGGGTCACATGTCCCTTGAACGCCGTGCTACCTTATACGCGATTGCGCAGCAAAATGCTTCCAAAGCGGGACATATTATGTCAGCGATGGCCAATGGATAACGCGGGTCAGACAGCTGACGTCATGATACGGATGGCGCAGGGCTCGGATGCCGATGCGATTGCGCAGATTTATGCATATCATGTGCTTAACGGCACGGCTAGCTTTGACATTGTGCCGCGATCATCTGCGGAAACAGAACAGAAAATCGCAGATATTTTATCTAAAGGTTGGCCATTTCTGATCGCTGAACGCGATAACAGGATATTGGGATATGCCTATGTGACCGCCTTTCGCGACAGGCCAGCTTATGGCTTTACCTGCGAAGATTCCATCTATGTTGATCCGGATTTTATGGGGCAGGGTGTGGGTGTAAAGTTGTTGCGCGCATTAATGGTGCAGGCAACGCAATGCGGCTTCCGCCAGATGGTTGCCGTCATCGGCGGGGCAGAGCCCGCTTCGGTAAAACTGCACAGTAAGTTGGGTTTCACGCAGTCCGGACGAATGCGGTCCGTTGGTCGAAAGTTCGGCCGCTGGCTTGACAGCGTATACATGCAGGCAGAGCTTGGTGACGCAGATCGGGCAGTGCCGGCGCGGGAACCTGCCTGATGGTTATTTTGATTAAAAAAGGTGCGCCGTTGCCGCACGCAAAGGAGAGAGAAAATATGGCAGAGTTTGAATTGGTCGCAGACGGCCTTCGCTTCCCTGAGGGACCGGTAGTTATGCCCGACGGTAGCGTCATTCTGGTGGAGATTGCCGAAGGACAAATTACCCGCGTGCGGCCCGACGGAAGCAAGACAGTCATTGCAAAGCCGGGCGGAGGACCAAATGGCTTGGCGATTGGCCCGGATGGTAAGCTATATTGCTGCAACAATGGCGGGTTTGAGTATATGGAAGCCAACGGCTTTCTTGCGCCGCACGGCATTGCGCAGGATTATTCGGGCGGACGGATTGAACGGATCGATATCGACACGGGCGAGGTCGAAGTGCTTTATAAATCCGGCGACCATGGTTGCAGCCTGCGTGGGCCGAACGATATCGTGTTCGATGCCCATGGCGGCTTCTGGTTCACCGACCATGGCAAGATTGATTACGCCAAACGCAGCCATGACGTAGTGGGCATCTTTTATGCAAAAGCAGATGGCAGCTATTTGGAAGAAGTGATCTTCCCATCCAACAACCCCAATGGCGTTGGCCTGTCCCCCGATGGCAAGACATTATATGCTGCAGAAACCTACACCTGCCGCCTGATGAAGTTCAACATCACTGCGCCCGGCAAGGTGGCTGGCGATGCGGGCCCCGGCGGACCCGGCATTCCGGTATACCGCCCGGCAGGATATAAATTCTTCGACAGCCTCGGGGTGGAGGCCAGCGGCAATATTTGCGTCGCCACTATCGGCGAGTGTGGGATTAGCGTCATTTCGCCCGATGGGGAGTTGGTCGAATTTGTCGCGACCGATGATATATTCACCACCAACATTGCGTGGGGCGGCGACGATATGATGGACGCTTATATTTGCCTGTCGGGCAGCGGGCGTCTCGTGAAAACCCGATGGGCGCGGCCGGGGCTTAAGCTGCAATATTAGAACTGGAAATCGGCGTATGCGACGGCACAAGGAAGCGCATCTCATTAACCGCATCGGCTGGCTGCGCGCGTCTGTTCTTGGCGCCAATGACGGCATAGTATCGACAGCAAGCCTGATTGTAGGTGTCGCAGCCGCGCAATCGGCGCCCGCAACAATTCTGCTTACGGGGATTGCGGGGCTGGTTGCTGGCGCAATGTCGATGGCGGCTGGCGAATATGTATCGGTCAGCTCGCAGGCGGATTCCGAAAGCGCGGATCGTACGCGCGAAGAGAATGAGCTGGCGACGATTCCAGACAAAGAACGTGAAGAGCTTATCGGCATTTACGAGCTGCGGGGCCTCGACCGGGCGCTGGCGGAGCAGGTGGCCGACAAGTTAACGTCGCATGATGCGCTGGCCACGCATTTGCGTGACGAGCTTGGCATGGCAGCGCATACTGCCGCGCGGCCAGTGCAAGCCGCATTGGCCTCGGCCGCTGCGTTCACGATTGGTGCGTCTTTGCCCCTTGCGATGGTCCCGCTGTCTCCCGCCGCCTATCTCAGTTGGACTGTGTCGATCACGGCCCTTTTGTTCCTTGCCGTCCTTGGCGCAGTTGGCGCAAAAGCAGGCGGGGCGCCCATCGGCAGGGCCGTGCTGCGCGTAACCTTTTGGGGGGCGATTGCGATGGCGGCAACGGCTGCTATTGGGGCGTTGTTCGGCACAACGGTCGCCTAAGGAAAAACATGACCTTCAATACTGTAATCTTCGATTTTGGCGGGGTTATCACGTCTTCGCCATTTGAGGCCTTTAACCGTATGGAGGCGAAAAATGGCTTGCCCAAGGATTTCGTCCGCAGCGTAAATGCCCGCAACCCCGACGATAATGCATGGGCGAAGTTCGAGCGGGCGGAGTGCAGCGCGGCTGAATTCGACACTTTGTTTGCCGCTGAAGCGCGCGCTTTGGGGCATGAACTTGACGGGGCTTCGGTTATCGCCTGCCTATCGGGGGACATCCGACCCGACATGGTGGCCGCGCTTGATATGCTTAAGTCCAAAGGTTTTGGACTTGGATGCATCACGAACAATGTGCCGTCCGGAAAAGGTGCTGGCATGGCGGTGAGTGACGAGAAAGCCGCCGCAATCTCCGCCGTTATGGATAGGTTCGACCACATCATTGAATCGAGTAAGGCCGGCGTGCGCAAACCCGACCCGCGCATTTATGCGATGATGTGTGCGGCTTTGGAAGTTAAGCCATCGCAATGCATCTATCTTGATGACCTTGGCATAAATTGCAAACCAGCTGCGGCCATGGGAATGGCAGCGATCAAAGTGACCAGCGGGGATCAGGCTTTAAACGATTTGGGCGCGCTATTGGCGTTGACCTTCACGCCTTTAGGCGTCTAGGCCACCGGCACTCCGTCTCTCCCATCATCTGGAGCAATTCATGGCGAAAAAACTCTTCCCCAACGCAAAATCGGCGCTCGATGGCATATTGAAAAACGACATTCTTATCGCCAGCGGCGGCTTTGGCCTTTGTGGCCTACCAGAACGTTTGTTGGATGCTGTGCGCGACAGCGGGGTCACTGGCCTGACATTTGTGTCGAACAATGCCGGCATCGACAATGAAGGTATTGGCAAGCTGCTTCGCACCAAGCAGGTCAAGAAAATGATCTCCTCCTATGTTGGCGAGAACAAAGAGTTTGAGCGGCAGTATTTGGCAGGTGAGCTTGAAGTCGAATTCTGCCCCCAGGGCACTTTGGCGGAGCGTATGCGTGCAGGCGGTGCGGGCATCCCCGGCTTTTACACAAAGACCGGCGTTGGCACCTTGGTTGCCGAGGGCAAGGAAACGAAGGATTTCGGCGGCGAGGAATATATTCTCGAACGCGGGATATTCGCCGATCTTTCCATCATCAAGGCATGGAAGGCCGATGAAAGCGGGAACCTTGTCTTTCGCAAAACAGCGCGTAATTTCAATCTGCCGGCGGCGACCTGCGGCAAAATCTGCGTGGTCGAGGTGGAGGAGCTTGTGCCGGTGGGCAGCCTTGACCCGGACTGCATCCATTTGCCCGGCGTTTATGTGCAGCGTATGATCGTCGGCGCGCCGTATGATAAAAAAATCGAGTTTCGGACCGTGCGTGAAAGGGAGGCTTCGCTATGAGCTGGACCCGTGACGACATGGCCGCGCGTGCCGCACAGGAACTGCGTGATGGATATTATGTAAACCTTGGCATTGGCATTCCGACCCTTGTGGCAAATCACATCCCGTCAGGCGTTGAAGTAACGCTTCAGTCGGAAAACGGCATGTTGGGTATTGGGCCCTTCCCTTTTGCCGGCGAAGAAGATGCCGACCTTATCAATGCGGGCAAACAGACGATCAGCGAGTTGCCGCAGACGGCCTATTTCGACAGTGCTGCCAGCTTTGCGATGATCCGCGGTGGGCATATAGACCTGACTGTATTGGGCGCGATGGAAGTCGCGCAAAATGGTGACATCGCCAACTGGATGATCCCCGGCAAGATGATCAAGGGCATGGGCGGTGCCATGGACCTGGTTGCAGGCGTGAAGAAGATCATTGTGGTGATGGAGCATAATGCCAAGGATGGGTCACCGAAATTCATCCCCGCCTGCACTTTGCCGTTAACAGGCAAAAATGTCGTTGATATGATTATCACCGATCTTGCGGTGTTTCAGCGGTCGGACACATCGGCGTTCAAGCTGATTGAAGTCGCACCGGGCGTTTCGGTCGATGACATTAAGGCAAAAACAACAGCGCATTTTGAGGTCGCAGTCTAATTACGAAAATGCAGCGGACTGTATCAGCCTTGATCGCGGCCGCATTGTTGGGGCTAACTGGCCTATATGCCACGCGCTCCGCGCCTGATGACAGTCAGGTCGTTGCCATATTGCGCAAATTCATAAAGACCGACGCCAACCTGCCCGACCAGCCCAATGAATGGCACGGGCGGATCGATTACGCGAAGCTTGATCAGCAATTTGCCACTATGGCGCAGCGGTCGGAAATGGCTGGCCTTGCCGTAGCTATCGTCGAGGATGGGGAGCTGCGTTTCGTCCGTGGCTATGGCGTGGTCGACCGGAATACCAATGTGCCGGTGACATTGGATACGGTGTTTCGGTGGGCATCGGTGTCAAAAACCGTGGCCGGTATGTTGGCCGCGACCTTGTCCAACGAAGGCTTGGTTGATCTGGAGCGGCCAGTCGCGCGATGGAACACCTCGCTGCGTTTGCCCGAAGGCGCCGAAGCACGGTTAAGTTTTGAACAATTGCTGTCGCAGCAAACTGGGCTCACCAAAAACGCCTTTGACGAGCGGCTTGAGGACGGAGGCGATCCACGTGTGCTGCGGAGCGAGCTGGTCAATGCGCCGCTGCAGTGCGAGCCAGGGTCGTGCCATAGCTACCAAAACATCGCCTTTGATACCGCCAGCGAAATTTTGGCGCAGGCGGCACAGCGATCTTACCCGAATGCGGTCAGCGAACGTCTCTTTTTACCGCTAGGTATGAAAAGCGCCAATTACGGCATGTCCGGGTTGACCGGCGCAAAAGATTGGGCCCGCCCGCACAATGGCCGAACGGTCCGCCCATTGAACGACAGCTATTGGCGCGTGCCAGCGGCCGCAGGCGCGGAGAGCAATATCGTCGATTTCTCCCGCTGGCTTCAGGCGGCAATGGGCGAGCGTCCGGATGTTTTGCCTGAATCGGTGTTGCGTATTGCTCAATCGCCGCGCGTAAATACTGCGCCAATCTATGGCGGCGCATTGCGACAGGCGAATTCAAAAGCCAAATATGGCCTTGGCTGGCGCAGTTTCGATTATGATGGGCACCGGTTGATCGGTCACTCAGGCGCCGTTGACGGCTATCGCGCGACACTAATCTTTGATCCAGCCACCCGCACAGGCATCGTCGCGATGTGGAACAGCAATTGGGGCACACCGTTCCGTATTCCGTTTGCCGTGCTCGACAGTTATAATCAACGCACGGATTCCCGCTGGTTGGAACTGGACACAAAAACGCAGTGACTGGCCGGAGCCCGCGGCAGCATTAGAAAGGCCAAGGGATATGCGATACACACTGATCACCGCAAACCGCAATTATTCAAGCTGGAGTTTGCGGCCTTGGGTGCTGATGACAATGCTTGGCATTCCGTTCGAGGACCGCGTTGAGCCATTTGCCGCCTCAAGCAATTATGAAGCGTTTCGCGCCTTTTCGCCGACTGGGCAAGTGCCGGCGCTGTTGGATGGCCAGCGCACTGTCTGGGATTCGCTCGGCATCACATTATATCTGGCCGACCGGCATGAAGGCGTGTGGCCAACTGATCCGGCGGCGCGGGCTTGGGCGCAGTGCGCTGTTACTGAGATGCATGGCGGCTTTTCAGCGTTGCGTAACGACTGCACGATGAATGTCGGTGTCAGGGTTCAACCAAAGCCGATATCTGCCGCGTTGAAGCACAATGTCGCGCGCCTCACCGAATTATGGGCGCAAGGTCTGGATAGCTTTGGCGGCCCATTTCTGGCGGGGCCGCAGTTTACGGCAGTTGACGCGTTTTTCGCGCCCGTTGCGTTTCGCGTACGCACCTATGGCCTTGATGTCGGGCATGCTGGGCAGGAATGGGTGCATCACATGCTTGGGCTCCCGGCGATGCTCGCGTGGGAGAAAGATGCATTGATGGAAAGCTGGCGCGAAGTGGGCCATGAGGCAGAGCTGCGCGCATGTGGCGAAGTGACTGCCGATTATCGTCGGGCGTAACAAACGGCAGCCATAAAAAAGGCCGCCCAAATGGGCGACCCTTTTTCGGCTTTGACAGCGACTTACACTTTGTCGCCAATAATGCCCTTCAGCTTGCCCATGAAGCCCTGACTTTCGCCTTTGCGTTCTTGCGCGATACCTTCGCCTTGGAGCCGCTGGTTATCCGAAGCTTCACCTGCGGCCTGTTTGACATTGCCTGCGATTTCATTGCCGAGGCCTTTTGCCTTATCTTTCAATTCGCCCATAAAACGCTTCCTTTCTGCGTAATTCAGCCTCGCGGGGACTGCGGGCCGATACCAGGATGAAACGAGAGCAGGGGCGCTTTGGTTCCGCTGCGTGGCGCCGTTAGACGGCGGAAAGCAACGCTTTGGCAAAATCTGCACCTTGGTCTGGGGCGAACCGCAGAAATAAGGACGGTTCAATAAGTTCCAGTTCCATAAGGCGGAATATGCCATCACTATCCCGCAGGACATCGACGCGCGCATAAGCCAATGTTCCGGTCTTGGTAATCGCGGCGGTGGCGGCAAAGGCCCGCTGTGCCAGCGCCAAAGCTTGATCAGGCGCTGCGGCAGCCCCTTCCCTGCCGCCATATTGCTCCTGCACGCGAAAGTCGCCTTTTGCCGGGCGCTTGATGATTGCATGGCTGAACACACCACCGAAGTAGAACAGCGAATATTCGCCCTCTTCGGCAATATTGGGTAGATAGGGTTGGATCATCATCCGCTGGCCAGCAACTGAATCCGGCACGGGATCGCCGCGCTTCAATCGGAAAGTTCCGTCCGCTCCGCCCGATATGGGTGGCTTGACGACTAATGTTTCGACATTGAAGGTTTTCCCCGCGTCTTCAAGTGCGACCCTGTCGAGTAGGGCGCTCCATATTGTGGGCACCGAAGGAATGCCGGCGGCGTCCAATTCCGCCAGATACGCCTTGTCGCTGTTCCATCTTAATATGCTGACAGGGTTACAGACCCGCACATTTTCGGCCTCCAGTCGGTCCAGCAGACCAAACCAGCGTGTACAGTCCCGCGGATAGCCCCAGGCCAGTAAAGGTGTGACAAGGTCGAAGGCGCTAAAGTCATCCGCCTTGGTCCAATCGATGAAAATAGCGCTGTCGCCTAACAAACGCGCATAATCGGCCCTTATATGCGACCAATCTTCTTCATTCTCAGGCGTGGGGCATAGGATCGCGATACGAAGACCGCTCATTCGCCAGCCATCTTCAATATTTCTTTCCACTCGGTTGCGCGAACTGACGCGACCGACAGCCGCGACTGCCGAAGCATTACCATGTCTGCAAGATCGGGGTTCGCTTTAATCGCCTTCAACGTCACGGGTTGCTTTAATTTGCGCGAAGGCTTGACCTTAACCGCAACAAAGCGCGCCTTTTCATCGGTGGGGTCAATGAAATGCTCTTGGCTGATCGTGATGATGGCAACAATCTCAAGCCCGATATTGCTGTGGTAGAAAAAGGCTTCATCGCCGATCTTCATCGTGCGTAAGTTATTGGCGGCGCTGTAATTGCGCACGCCGTCCCATGTGCCTTCGCCCTCAGCCACCAGATCGTCATAGCTGTAAACGTCGGGTTCGGACTTCATCAGCCAAAATTGTTTTGCCACCTGTCACTCCTTTTCGCTGGCAAGCCTTTAAGGCAGGCAGTAATGTGCTGTCTATGACACAAATGCCCGTGATTTCACTCGGCAGCGGCGATGCCGATGCCCTTGGCCAACAGCTTGGGAGCTCCTTTCAGGCCTATGGCTTTGCAACCATTGTAGATCATGGTCTTGATCCAGCCCTTGTTGCCAAGGCGTGGGCGCTAACGAAGAAGCTGTTCGAACAATCCGAGTCGCAAAAAATGTCTGGGTTTGACACCGCACTTGCCGGGCAGCGGGGATATACGCCGTTCAAGACCGAGATTGCCAAAGGCGCGGACTTTCATGACCTGAAGGAATTCTGGCATGTCGGACGCGATGTATCGCCCGATAGTCCGCTTGCAGGATCTATGCTGCCTAATATCTGGCCGGACGTTCCCGAATTTAAAGAGACGTTCCAATTGCTGTTTGCCGAGATGGATAAGGTCGGCGCGCGGATATTATCATCGATTGCCCGCTATCTTGATTTGCCCGCAAGCTGGTTTGATCACGCGATTGAGGATGGGAACTCCATTTTACGCTTGTTGCATTATCCGCCCATCGCAGGGGATGCGGAGGGCTGCATTCGGGCAGGCGCGCATGAGGACATAAACCTCATTACGCTGCTGCTGGGGGCTGAGGAAGCGGGTCTGCAGATATTACGCCCCGATGGGAGCTGGATGGACGTATCGCCGCCGCAGGGGGGCCTTGCGGTCAATGTGGGCGACATGTTACAGCGCCTTACGAACAATATGCTGCCATCGACAACGCATCGTGTGGTGAACCCGACTGGCGAACGATCGCGGTTTAGCCGCTACTCCATGCCCTTCTTCCTACATTTGCGGTCCGACTTTCCCATTGCGACGTTGCCGCAGTGTGTGAATGTGCAAAACCCCAATCTTTACCCCGACCCAATTCTCGCCGACGACTATCTGCGCGAACGGTTGATCGAGATCGGCTTGTTAAAGGCATAAAAGTGGGGGCTGGAGGTGCCCGCCCCACTTTAGGGTTTTTGGGTGATAGCGCGAATCCCGTCTCAAATGTTGGGTTGGGCGAGACTCACCTGCACTGAATAGCAGAAAACAGCCATTATTGGCCGGGTGTGGAACCTTCCGCCGGCATGTTCATTATACCAAGCGACGAAATCCCTAGCCGCCTGATTGACTAAAAACCCCAGAAAACCGTGCATTTACGACAGAAGTGCATTTTTTTGTAATAAAATTGCAAAAGGCGGTTGACCGAATCCCGAAGTCACTTTACAGGCCCTCTCACTGGACGGGAAGCAAGCTTTTCCGCGGTTTGGTCGCTAACAATTAGGTCACCTACTCCTCTGGTAGTAATATCAGGGAACCATAGGTGTCCGTTTTTTTGTCGGTGGTAACTGGGTAAAACTGGTTCGGCTCTTTGACATTGTGATATTTAGATGAAGGGACATGTGGGCGACGGCGCCAGGTCCGGGGGTTTTTAGGCCCCGGGTGCTTGGTTAAAAATTAGCTGTTCGCACA
>NZ_JARXAI010000069.1 GCF_029865925.1 Sphingorhabdus sp. | reverse complement strand
CTATACGTCGGGTACCACGGGGCGGCCAAAGGGCGTGATGCTGTCGCACCGTGGCACCAACATGATGCGGCTATCCGAACATTTTGAGCCAGCCTATCATTGGGATCGCAACGACAGCTTCATCAATGCCCTGCCAAATTTTCATCTGCTGCATTTGGGAATCACGCTGCAATGCCTATATAATGGCGTGTCGATTATTATCGTTCGACAGTTCGATCCGGCTTTGGTGTTAAAAACGCTAACCGCTTTGCAGCCAACTTTGCTGACACTAACCCCGACAATGCTGCAAATGCTGCTCGATCATCCCGGCTCAGCGGCGACGGACTTTTCTTCGCTGCGACTTACTCTTTATGCCGGTTCACCTATTTCTTTGGGACTCATTAAGCGCGCAATTGCCAATATGCCGGGCAAGTTTATGCAATTCTATGGCTCGACAGAAGCTGGTGGGGCCTCCTCGATTCTGCGGCCAGACGAACATGATTTGAATGACGAAGCAAAACTGCAAAGCTGCGGACGCCCGTTACCTTTGGTTGAGTTTCGTATCGTCAATGCGGAAGGCAACGAGGTTTCGGACGGCGTGCCCGGCGAATTGCTGATTCGCCAACCGGCCATCACCAAAGGCTATTGGCAACAACCCGAAACGACGGCTTCAGCGCTGCAAAATGGCTGGTATCGCAGCGGCGACATTGTCCGCCGTGACGCCGAAGGGCTTTATTACATCGTTGATCGCGCGAAGGACATGATCGTGTCAGGCGGGGAAAACATCTATTCCGCCGAGATTGAGAATGTTCTTTCGACGCATCCGGACGTCGCCGGCGTCGCCGTCATAGGGGTACCAGATCTGCGATGGGGAGAAGCGGTGAAGGCCATCGTTATCGCCAAAGAAGGCGGCGCGATCCCGGACGACCTTATCGCTTGGTGCCGCGAACGGCTTGCTGCCTATAAGGTACCAAAGAGCGTCGACTTCGTTGATGCTTTTCCCTTGGTCCCATCTGGCAAAGTATCGAAGAAGGATTTGAGGGCGATCTATTGGGGCAATGAAGGGCGGAGCGTTGCATGACCGAACCGCAAAACTTGAATTAGCAATGGATTTGCGCTTGGTGAGGTCCGACGCTTGTCGTGCTGTTTGTGCTGTTCTGGCGATGAATCGGCGGTAATCTGCCACCTGCGACTCCGCCCTTTTACACATACCGCCGAATATGAGCGATCAAGGGTATGGACATATTGAACCGCGACCGCTGACGCCGCCGATATATGGCTTGCCAAAGCCCGCCCGGTCACATGAATAAGCGTCCACCGTCGACGATGGCGACCTGTCCGGTCGTATAAGCCCCGCGCATGAAATACATATAAGCCTCCGCAACCTCCGCTGGCAGGCCCGGGCGCGGCAAGGGTTGGCCATCAACCATCGCCTGCATCGCGCCGTCTGGCAGGCGCGCCCAAATGTCAGTCGCGACTAGACCGGGGGCGACAAGGTTGACGCGCACTGGTGCCAGATCGACTGCCAGCCCCCGCATCAAATGCTCGGCAGCGCCCGCGATAGCGGTGGAAAGGGCTGAACCCTTTTGCGGGCGATGCGCAAGCACACCCCCTGTCAATGTTACCGATCCGTTCAGCGCGATATGAGGAATGGCGTGTTTCACGGCCAGTATGGCTCCCCAAAAGCGCACGTCGAAGCCAGCCTGTGCGTCGGCAAGGTGAAAATTGGTATTGATGTTGGTCTTGCGCCGCTGCCAATCACCAGCAGTATAGACCAGATGGTCAAACGGGCCGACTTGTTCGAAAAACACCGCAACGCTGGCTTCGTCGGTCAGGTCCAGTATTTGACCGGTCGCCGAAACACCAAGCGTGACGACTGCAGCATTCACCCTTTCGGCGTTGCGCGACCCAACGACTACCGATGCACCATTTGCAACTGCCGCCTGTGCCACCGCAAGGCCAATGCCAGATGTCCCGCCGATGATTGCGACTTTACTACCTTTCAGGCTTACCGAGGTCATATCACTCTCCGTTTCAATAATGGGATGCCCAGGCGGTCATCGCTTCATACTCGTTCACAGAGCTGTGTGCGAAATGCACCGGCTCCTCAAGCACCTCGAACCGCATCCGCCGCGCGGCCATTTCTTCCATGAGGAATCGCACTTGCAACCTTGCCAAACGCGCGCCGAGGCAGCGGAGGACCCCGTAGCTGAAAGATAGATGTCCTCGCGCATTTTCGCGCTGTATGTCAAGCTGGTCGGTGTTAGCAAACACGCCCCCTTCACGGTTGGTAGCGGGAAACTGACCAATATAGAATGTGTTTGCTATCGGGGCAGTAATGCACCGGCGCATTTTTACGCAGCCAGCGAAAGGATTTCTGCCAGCGACGCTCGGCAAAAAGCTCGGCGCGGCTGACGTCGAGGTTCATGTAATCTGGCCAGTTTTTGCAAGAGGCCGTTCGCGCATGACGAGATAAAGCGGGAAGGCGAAGTAGGTGCCAAGGAAGGGGCGCGGGAGGAATATCCAGCCATTCTTTGCGCACAATCCAATCGTCGTGGCATCGCCCTCAACCCAGATCATATAGGCAGCCTAGACGACCGCAATGTCGATGGCAAGAAACGCGGCAGCGCTGCCCGAATTATCGCTATCAAGGAAAAAGCTCGGCAGGTTTAGCAAGTTGCCGCCGCCCGCCATCCATTGGAAACCCCAAGACCAAGCCCAGGCGACCGAGACAAGCGAAAGCGCAATATAAACCATGTTTCTAATTGATATGTTGCTCGCCCTACTAAAGCTTAATGATCCGCTTACCCTTATTCTCGCCGCGGTACAGCCCCGCCAATGCATCGGGACAAGTATCCAGCCCGTTTAAGATATCTTCTTGATAGCGGAGCCGGCCCGAGCGAACCCAATCAGCGAGCTGTGCCACCGACGCCTCATATTTGTCCATATGGTCAAAAATGACAAAGCCCTGCATCCGCGCGCGTTTGAGTAGGAGATGACGCTCGACACGCGGTCCATCTGGCCACGGCGACCATGAAGATATTGCTGCCGTTCCGCATATCACTACGCGCGCATTAACCGATAGATGAGGATAGACTAGGTCACTGATAGCGCCTGCCGTGTTGTCGTAATAGACATTCACGCCGTCACTACATGCGGCGGCCAGCGCCCCGGCAAAATTGGCCGCTTTATAATCCAGCGCGGCATCATATCCGAAATGTTCGGTGCACTGCGCGACCTTTTCGGAGCCGCCGGTTATACCAATTGTCCTGCAACCGAAAATCTGTGCAATCTGGCCAACAGCAGATCCGACCGCACCTGCGGCGGTTGATACCAGCACCGTATCCCCAGACGTAGGCTCACCTATCAGCGTCAAAGCAAGATGCGCGCTTACGCCATTAATCCCCAGAATGCCAAGCGCCAGCGACGGCGGCAGATCAACTTCGGTTATCTGGCGCACAATATCGGATTGTTCAACGACCGCCTCATCTTGCCACCCGAACCAACCGACGAGAAGCTCCCCTGGACGGTATTTCTCTGTCATACTTTCTACCACCTCACCTACGGCAAGCGCACGCATGACTGCGCCAATCGCTACTGGCGCGGAATAGTTACCGGTGTCGGCGATCCAGCCGCGCATCGCGGGCTCGACCGACAGGTATCTGTTGCGGATACGGATTTGACCGTCGGCCAATGGCAGGGACGATGCATCGACAATCGCGAAGTTTTCAGCTTGCGCCACACCAGTTGGCCGCGACGTCAGGATGACTTGCCGGTTCACGCCTTCATGCCCAACCAGGCCCGCGCCGCTGTATATTCGCCAGCGAGCCGGTCGATATAGGCCGTCGCGGGCTCGGCGTGTTTCACCACACAAATGCCCTGGCCAGCACTCCAGATTTCTTTCCATGCCTTAGCATTTTCGCCGCCGCCATCGATGTTGATGCCTTTGCCTTCAGCGCGTTTGAGGTTGGCGGGGTCAAGACCATTTTCTATTAGTGACTGTCGCAGGAAGTTGGCGTCGACCCCGGTAAAACAATTTGTGGTAACGATGTCAGCCGCCGCACCGTCGACGATCATTTGCTTGAAACCGGCTTGCGTATTTGCCTCGGTTGAAGCCAGAAACGGCGAACCGATATAGGCCAAATCAGCGCCGAGCACTTCGGCTGCCAGCACAGACCGGCCATTGGCGATACAGCCGGAGAGCAAAAGCAATCCGTCCCACCACTCGCGGATTTCTTGTACCAGCGCGAAAGGTGAGAGATCACCAGTATGTCCGCCAGCGCCTGCGGCAACCGCAATGATCCCGTCAACGCCCATTTCCGCACATTTCTGCGCATGGCGGTTTTTGATGACGTCCTGAAACACCAGACTGCCGTTGTCTTGAAGCCGTTTAACCAAATCGGGATTGGCAGCCAGTGCCAGCACGACGATCGGCACCTTGTATTTCAGGACAACCTCGAGGTCGGCTTCCAATCGGGAGTTGCTGGCATGTGCAACCAGATTGATGGCATAAGGCATGTTGGCGACACTTGCGGCTATGCGCTCCACATCTTCACCCAGTGCCTCGGTAGAACGTGGGTTGAGCGCAGGCATTGAGCCTATGATACCCGCATTGCACTGGGCGATGACCAGATCTGCTGTAGAGGCGATGAACATTGGCCCAGCCATGACCGGTATGCGAAGTTTGGAACGAAGATCAGACGCAACGCTCATACAGGATCCCATGTAAAAATGTCTGCCGAACGATCTAGTGGATAGAAGTCTTTGGCGAACTGATCGAACACTCGCTCCGCCACGGTTTCCGGAGTCCAGCCATCTGCTGTGTGCGCCGCGCGGATCGGACGTGGTTGGGAGAAAAGGAAAATCTCGTTGTTACGCACGGCGAAAATCTGGCCGGTAACTTTAGCACCTTGATCGCTGCACAAGGCGACAACAAACGGCGCGATTTTGTTAGCATCGAGTTTTTTGAGCCCATCGACGCGCTTTTGCTGTTCGGGCGTGTCGGTAGGGATCGAGTCGATCATTCGCGTCCATGCAAACGGCGCAACCGCGTTAGACCGCACGCCAAAACGCTGCATATCGAGCGCAATGGATTTAGAGAGGCCCACAATACCAAGCTTTGCGGCTGAATAGTTGGCCTGTCCGAAATTGCCAACAAGGCCCGAGGTCGATGTCATGTGAACATAAGCGCCCGAACCCTGCTCTTTGAAAAATGGCGCGGCAGCACGGCTGGTGTTGAAGCTTCCTTTTAAGTGTACGGCAATTACCGCATCAAAGTCTTCGGGGCTCATCTTATGGAAATAGACGTCGCGCAGGTTGCCTGCGTTGTTTACCACCGCATCAATTCGTCCAAAATTATCGACTGCGGATTTGACCATAGCACAAGCCCCGTCCCAGTCGGCGACGCTGTCATGATTAGCGACAGCCTTGCCGCCCAGTGCCTTGATTTCGGCGGCAACTTGCTCTGCTGGCGATCCCTCGGCATTCTCCCCGGTAATCGATACGCCTAGGTCATTGACCACTACCGCTGCCCCAGCCTTTGCTAACTCCAGCGCAATGCCTCGCCCGACCCCACGACCCGCGCCCGTGACCAAAACGGCTCTGCCATCCATCATTCCCATAACCCTGTCCCTCAATAGCTTTTTGGAAGCCCAAGCACCTTTTCAGCGATGAAGCTCATAATCAGCTGTTCGGTAATCGGCGCTAGCCGAGTCAATGCGGATTCGCGGTAAAGCCGTTCGACATGATATTCCTTGGCATAGCCAAAGCCACCATGCGTCGCGACTGCCTGCCAGGCGGCATCATGGCATGCGCGGGCTGCGAGGAATTTGGCGGCGTTCGATTCTGCACCGCACGGCAATCCCTGATCGTATAGGCGGGCGGCCTTTTCGCACATGAGCCATGCAGATTCGAGATACATCCACTTTTCAGCAAGCGGGTGTTGAATGCCCTGGTTTTGCCCGATGGGGCGATCAAACACCACGCGGTCTTTGGCGTATTGCGTGGCACGGCGCAAAGCATCGCGGCCTATGCCGATGGCTTCAGCGCCAATCAGTATGCGTTCGGGGTTAAGGCTGTGGAGGATGTAGCCAAAACCTTTGCCCTCTTCGCCGATCCGGTCCTCGTCGGGGATGAACAAGCCGTCGATAAAGATCGCGTTCGAATCGACCGCTTTACGGCCCATTTTCGGAATTAAGTTTACGTCGATTTTGCTGCGGTCGAGGTCGGTGTAAAAAATGGTAATGCCGTCGGTTGGTCTATCGCAATCCTCATATTTCGTCGTGCGCGTTAGTAGCATAATCTTGTTCGCCACCTGCGCGGTCGAGGTCCAGACCTTTTGGCCATGCACGATATAGCCGCCAGGAACTTTTTCGGCGAAGGTTTTGATGCGCGTCGTGTTGAGACCAGCGTCGGGCTCGGTAAAACCGAAGCAGCATTGGTCTTCGCCCGACACTAGACGCGGAACCCACCGTGCCTTTTGCTCCTCCGTGCCTTCCACCACAATCGGATGTGGTCCGAACAGATTGATATGGATGGTCGATGCGGCTGCAAAGCCGCCACCGTGGGACGACACTTCGTTCATCATGACCGTGGCTTCGGTGACGCCAAGGCCCGACCCGCCATATCGCTCAGGCATGGTAATCCCGAGCCAGCCACCTTCGGCCATGGCACGGTGGAACTCATGCGGAAATTTCCCATCATCATCGCGGGCGAGCCAATAGTTATCACCAAAATGCGAGCATACGGCTCGAACGCCTTCGCGAATGACATTGAGATCATCTTCGGTCGGTAGGGGACGGGATGCGGACATTTTTTTCTCCTAATTTACTGAGGCGAGCGTTTTTTGCGCTGCCTTTAAGTGGGGTATATCGAACATCTTGCCATCGATGCCGAGCGTACCAGCGCCCGGATGAGCGGCGAAGGCATTTACAATTTTGCGGGCCTCTGAAATTTCAGCATCCGACGGCGTGAAGCAGCGGTTGATGATGTCTACTTGATCAGGATGAATAGCGATGCGGCCCAGAAACCCGTCGCGCCTGGCGCGTCTGCAATCAGCCTCAAGGCCCTCGGCATCGCGAAAATTGGCGTAAAGCGTATCGAGCGGCAACACGCCTGCTGCAGCCGATGCGAACAGGCACATATTGCGCGCCATTTGATAGGGCGAAGTCCACTGACCGTCATCTTCCTTGTTGCCCGTTGCGCCAATGGCTGCGGCCAAGTCCTCCGCGCCCCAGGTGAGCGCAATCAAGCGCGGATGGGGCGGGGTATAGCTTGCCAGATTGAACATCGCGATCGGCGTTTCGGTCGCAACGACTGCAATTTTAACGGTGCCGATTTCCATTCCAGCGGCTGCTTCCAGTCTGTCCAATTCTTCGGCGATACGCGCGATATCATGTGCCCCATCGGCCTTGGGTATTAGCAGGCCACCAAGCCCGGGTTTCACAACCGCTGCTAGATCCTCATAGGTCAATCCGGTGTCGAATGGATTGGGCCGCACGAAAAACGACCAGCGCCTCGGGGTGTTATCGTTGAGCAGCGAAGCGACATGGTCGCGCGCAGTGGCTTTTTGTTCAAGCGCAACCGAATCTTCCAGATCAAGGATCAATGCATCAGCCGCCGTCGCGCGTGCCTTGGCAAATTTCTTTTCGCTGTCGCCTGGGACAAACAGCATCGACCTTAATTTCATGCTGGCGCCTTCATCATCAGCGCAGCGCGTACAGTGCGACAGATTACCTCGTCGCGCTGGTTAAGACCGATATGTTCGAACGTCACGATACCTTGCGTCGGGCGCGATTTGCTCTCGCGTTTTTCGACAATCTTCGTTTCGGACCGGATCGTGTCCCCCGCAAAAACAGGCTTAGGAAATGTCGTATCCGTCATGCCCAGATTGCCGATTGTGGTGCCGAGCGTGGTATCCTGAATCGACAATCCAATGACGAGGCCGAGCGTAAAGATCGAATTCATCAGCGGTTTGCCGAACTCGGTGCCTTTGGCATATTCATGGTCGATATGGATCGCTGCTGGATTGTACGTCAGCGACGAGAACAGCATATTGTCCATGTCGGTGACGGTGCGGCGGATTTCATGTTTGAAAACCTGCCCAATCTCGAATTGGTCGAAGTAAAGTCCAGCCATTGTCTGTTTCCCTAATTTAGTCGTCCGAGGATAGAGACAGCCGCCACGCTATTGGCGGGCTGCCCGCCCAGATTATGCGTAAGGCCGAAATCTACATTGGCCAACTGTCGGTCGCCCGCGCGGCCCAAAAGCTGGCTATAAACCTCATATGCCATCCGCAGGCCCGAAGCACCAACCGGATGGCCGAAGCATTTCAATCCGCCATCGGTTTGGCACGGCATCGCGCCGTTGTTGTCATAGCGGCCATCCAATATGTCGAATATGGCGCTGCCTTCAGCTGATAGGCCTAGATCTTCCATGGTAACCAGTTCGGTGATTGAGAAGCAATCATGCACTTCGGTCATCGACAGGTCATGAGCGGAAATCCCCGCTTCGGCATATGCGCGTTTAGCGGCTTCTTGTGTGTTGCGGATAGATGAGCCATCCCATTCATGATAACTTGCTTCCCAGCCATGGCTTACCGATAATTGAATTGCCTTAACCGTCACCGGATTGGCAATGCCAAGACCCTTGGCAATTTCAGGCGTTGTTACAATCGCGCAGGCGGCACCGTCTGACACACCGCAGCAATCGAATAGCCCGAGCGGATTGGCAATCATCGGAGCGTTCAATATCGTTTCCATATCCACCGCTTTGCGTAAATGCGCCTTGGCATTGAGCGCACCGTTCCGGTGGCTCTTCCAGCTGACATGCGCCATTGCGCGCTTGAGGTCTTCGGACGACGCGCCGTGGCGCGCGGTGTAAGCCCCGGCCAATTGCGCGAAGGTTCCCGGCGCTGATCCATAAGGCATCCATAGGTCATTCGCGAGACCTTTGGTGCGCAGCGGCAAGCCCCCATAGCCTGTATCCTTAAGCTTCTCGACACCTAGCGCGACGGCGAAATCGACCGCTCCTGCGGCAATGGCATAAGTGGCTGCGCGTAATGCTTCAGTGCCGGTCGCGCACATATTCTCAACGCGCGACACGGGGATGGATTTGAGACGCAGCGCATGCGCAAGCGGGAGCGCGCTGTTGCCGATATTGATGTCGTCCAGCGCATTACCAACCCACGCGGCGTTAATCTGTCCGCGCGCAATGCCCGCATCAGCCAACGCTTCTTCAAACGCCTCGACGATCAGGTCTTCGGGCCCTTTGTCCCACAATTCACCAAATACGGTGCAGCCCATGCCGATTATGGCAACGCGGTCTTTGATCCCACTGGCCATATTTACGCCTCCATTATCGGGCGGAGAGCAGGGGCGGCTTTCCAGAAATAGGTCCGAAAGCCACGCCTTTTGTCGCGCGATTTAATCCGCAGCCGCATCGACACACTATCCCCCACCTTAAAGCCATCGGCGTCCGCATCAGTGAATTCCATCATCACCCGCGCGCCGTTTTCGAACTGAACTAGACCAAACCAGAAAGGCGGGTCTGGCGTGAAGTTCAGCCGGTCTGCGGTCACCGAAACGAGTTTTGCAGGCACATCGGCCAACCGCATATCCTCCATCGGTTCGGGGCCATCAGCATCAGGACGCACGGGGATTCGCGATTTGGGGAACTGGACATTGCCTTTCGTATCGCGTCCACCGATGAAACCGATCATGTCGCGGCCATAGCGTTCCAGCACCGTTGCTTGGGTCTTTTGCTCGAATTCGGACCGGATGCCCCAGTCCAGATCGATTGTTCCGGTGAGTGAGAGAAACCGCACATAGTCGGCGAAAACCAGGCCTTGTGTGAGTGCGGCGCGTGCTTTTGCTGCTCCAGCCACCGCTCCGATCACTTTAAATATCAAAGTATCGCAACCACTGCCAAATCCAGCGAGCAGTATTATATCGCCCGGCTGAGCTGCGTCCAAAGCGAGTGCGAGCGCGAACAGCGGATGCGCTGCGCCGAGATCACCAGCGGCGGCACTCAGGTCGCTTGCATGATTGGGCGCGGTGATGCCAGTTGCTTTGCTGATGTCCCGCCACATACCCGGCAATGGCTCGCATATAGCGGCATGAGCGATGTCTGCTGACGTCACACCCGCATCAGCAAGCGCCGCTTTAATGGTGGGCGCAATAACATCACGCGTCGCAGTTTCTTTTACGAAGCGTTCTTCGCACGCATAGGGCGTCGGATGTTCGCGTGACGAATACAGATCAACATAATCACGCGCAAGACTGGCATAGCCTATCAGGGCAGCGCCGCCATCATCCGTCACGACAGCTGCACTGCCACCATCGCCCCACGCAGTATGAAAAGCACTACCCGCCCTGACTGGCCGCTTTTCACCAGACGCAATCAGCGTATCTCCCTGCCCCAATAACGCATCAAGAAGTGCAGATACGGCGCACCGCCGATTGCCCGATACGTCGATAGTGCGGGCATTAGCAGGCAACGCCAACGCTTCAAGCAACATAGACGCATGGCCACGTTCAATAAAGGGTGACGAAGTCGACGCGAAGCAAATCCGGGTTGGCGCAACCGTCGAGGTAGAATGTCTCGAAGCCTCCGCAGCCATTGTCAGCGCATCTTCATCCCATCCCGCCGTCGAGCGGTATCCTGCATTACGTCCACCAAGGCCAGAAAACTGCAATCCCTTGGATGCAGCAGACCGGTCGAGACGGAGCAAGGGGAGATAGCCCCCAACGCTTGCAATTCCCCGCTTGCCCGTATCCTGTCCCATGATCATCCTGTTCGGTATGTTTCGTTGATATGTAATTCTTGACAGCTTTCGAGAAACTTGTAAACAGGTTCACAATACATAGCGTTAAATACCAATGAGCGCTCAATCTTTTGAGGATCGATGACCTATGAGCATGCCACTGGTGGTCGAATGGGGCAAATATGGCACCCGCCCGACCGTACCCGGCCCATTCCCGCACGAAAGTGTATGGGGAAAGTTGAACCCTATCCCCGATGTGCAAAGTTCCGCACTCAGCTTCGATACGGTTCCGCCTGGCCGCTGTGGCGAGATGCAGGAATTACAGAACTTAATCATCTTTCTGAAGTCCAATGGCTGTGATGACACAAATAGCCAGGCTATCGCGATTAATGGCGGCCGGCAGCTCGCCCAACCGGGTACCTTTGTTGATCTCTCGGGTTTGACCGATGCACAATGGCAGGCTGCATGCGAAGCCATTCAGGAACCCACACAAAGAGACAAGGCCAACCGTGCATGATCGAGCGTACGTTATTTAAGGAAGAACATGACATGTGGCGCGAAACGGTGCGCCGTTTTGTCGAAAAAGAAATTGTGCCCTTTCATGATCAATGGGAAAAGGACGGCGTTGTCCCTCGCTCGCTTTGGCTAAAGGCCGGTGAGCAGGGAATGCTCTGCTGCACGGTGCCAACCGAATATGGCGGTCTTGGTCTCGATTATTTGTTCGATGTCATCCTGTTTGAGGAATTGTGGAAAGTCGGCGCAAGTGCCCCCGGCTTCCTCATCCATACCGATTTGGTCGCAACCTACATATTGTCGCACGGGACGCCTGAACAAAAGGCGTATTGGCTTCCTAAAATGGTCAGCGGAGAGGCGATTGGTTCGCTTGGTATGACCGAACCGCATGCGGGGTCCGACTTGAAGGCGATCCGCACCAAGGCGGTTCGAGAGGGCGACGAGTTTGTCATTAATGGACAGAAAGTTTTCATCTCCAACGGCCAAAGCTGCGACATTCTTGTTCTTGCCACGAAAACCGACAGCGCTGCAGGCGCAAAAGGGGTCACGCTGTTTATTGTCGAAGGCGACCGCGCCGGTTTCAAGCGTGGTCGTAATCTCGAAAAGCTTGGCATGAAGGGTCAGGATACCTCAGAGCTGTTCTTCGAAAATGTCCGCATTCCGGCGTCGAATATGCTGGGCGAGGAGGGCGGCGGTTTTGGCGTTATGATGGGCAAGCTTCCTCAGGAACGGCTTGCTCAGGCGATCCGTTCTGCAACAGTCACTGAAACCGTCATCCAGTGGACGGTCGATTACACTGCGGAGCGCAAAGCCTTTGATCAAACAATCGCCGATTTTCAGAACACACAGTTCGTGCTGGCTGATTTGAAGGCGCGCTCGGTAATGGCGCGTGTGTTTACCGATAAATGCATCGAATTGTTCATGGATGGTAAGCTTGATCCAGTGACCGCTGCGATGGCGAAAATGACAACATCCGAGCTGCACTGCGAAGCAGTGGACAAATGTCTGCAGCTCTTTGGCGGTTGGGGCTACATCTGGGAATATCCGATTTGCCGAGCCTATGCCGATGCCCGGATCGTCAAAATTGCTGGCGGTTCGATTGAAGTTATGAAGATGATTATTTCGCGCGATATGTTCAAAGGACGGCTGAAGGGCCGATCAACAGCCTGAAATATGAATTCGGTGCTGGATCTGGATGCACTTTCACCTAATGATGGCCGTCCAATAATTGTTGAAGGTAAACCTGTGCAAAAAGATCTTAACTCTAGCCTCCGGTTTGGCTTTCTTATCCACGACGTATCGCGTCTACGCCGCATCATTGTCGACCGTGCGCTCAAGCCGCTCGGCATCACGCGCTCTCAATGGTGGGTTCTCGCTTTCCTGTCGCGACGCGACGGCATGACACAGACTGCGCTGGCCGCAGACCTTGATCTTACAAAGGTGGCCATCGGTGGATTGCTCGACCGGATGGAGGCATCAGGCCTAGTCGAGCGCCGCGCCGATCCGAAAGATGGCCGAGCGCGTCGTGTCTATCTGACCAAGGCCGGTCAAAAGCTGATTGCTACAATTCGAGAGAATGTTGAAAATGTTGAAGTCGGCATTTTGACAAAGATCCCCGAAGCCGACCTCCATCAGGCGGCGGACACGTTGCTGGCGCTCAAAAACACTTTGCTCGAAATGGTCGACAGCGATGACGCGGACGATGACCGGGCGGATATCAATATTCTCGAATAAAATTTTAGGAGATTTAAGTTGCGCGGATTGAAAGACAAAGTGGCGATTGTAACCGGCGGCGGACAGGGGATTGGTCGCGGCATCGCACTGCGCCTTGCTGAAGAAGGATGCAAAGTTGCTCTTTTTGATATGAACCCCGATGCTGGCGCGGAAACCGAGGCGCTTGCAGGCGATGCGGTGGTCAAAACTTACACGGTTGACGTAACCGACTATGACGCGATCAAAGCAGCGGTCGATGCAGTCGAAGCCGATCTCGGCCCGATCTGGACGCTGGTCAACAATGCCGGTTGGGATTTGCCTAAGAACTTCCTTCAGACGGACAAACCCTTGTGGGACAAGATTATCGCGATCAACCTCTATGGCCCGCTCAACACGCACCACGTCGTTGCCCCTTTGATGGTGTCGCGTGGCGGCGGACGTATTATCAACATCGCCTCCGATGCCGCCCGCGTGGGGACGAGCACCGAAGCCGTCTATTCGGCCTGCAAAGGCGGCGTGATAGCCTTTACCAAATCGGTCGCGCGTGAACTGGCAAGGAATAACGTTCTACTTAACGTCGTCTGCCCCGGTCCTACCAACACGCCAATGATGGCGAGTGTACTTGGCGAAGGTGAAGCGGCAATCAAATGGAAAGACGCGATGGTTCGTGGGATTCCGCTCCGCCGCATGGGAGAACCCGAAGATTATGGCGGCATGGTCGCGTTCCTCGCGTCGGATGATGCTTCCTTCATGACTGGCCAGACGATCTCGATCGCTGGCGGCATGAACATGATTTGATTTGATGGAGTTATTGATATGATCGATCCAAGCACATTTGAAGATGTACTCTATGAAGTCCGTGGCCGGGCGGCGTGGATTATCATCAATCGCCCGAAGCTGTATAATGCGTTCCGTGCGCAAACCATTGAAGAACTGATCGCTTCGTTCAAACTTGCAGCTGATGACAAGCAGGTTGCTTCGGTCGTGTTGACGGGCGCTGGCGACAAGGCATTTTGCACTGGTGGTGACCAGTCGGCGCATGAAGGCCAGTATGACGGACGCGGTATCGTCGGCCTCCCGATTGACGAACTGCAATCCATCATCCGCGATATAGGCAAGCCGGTCATCGCACGCGTTAACGGATTTGCGATTGGAGGAGGCAATGTATTTGCGACATTGTGCGACCTGACAATTGCGTCCGATACCGCAAAATTTGGCCAAGTTGGACCAAAGGTTGGCTCGGTTGACGGCGGCTGGGGCACGGCACTACTCGCTCGGCATATCGGCGACAAGAAAGCACGCGAAATGTGGTTCCTAAACGATATGTACACGGCGCAACAGGCTGCGGACATGGGCTTGGTCAATAAAGTCGTTCCCGCAGCGGAACTTGATGCGGCCGTCAATGCGTGGACCGATACTTTGGCCGAACGTTCGCCCACTGCGCTCGCGCTCGCCAAGCGGTCATTCAACGCTGATAGCGAGAATATCCGCGGGATTAGCCAGATGGCGTTGAATGCCGTCAAGCTATTCTACGATACCGAAGAGTCGAAAGAAGGCGTCCGCGCCTTTACCGAAAAGCGGAAGCCTGATTTTCATAAATATGTGAAGTGATTGCAAAGGGCCGGGACAATGACAGCTATCCGCTTTGACCCGGCCAATTTGGCGGATGTTTTGCCTCCGGGCGGATTGACGCTTGTGTCATCCTGTTCGGCTGAATCAGGGATTTTGGCGGATGCCGTAATGGCGGCAGGCGATGATCTGGGCGCGATGACCTTTAGCGGCGTGTTCGTTCCCGGTCTCAATCGCCGGACTTGGCTTCCCAATCCCGATTGCAGCGTGCTCACCTTTTTTATGACGCCAGAGCTGAAGGCGGCTGGCGAACAGGTGGAGTTTCTTCCGATCTGTTATCAGGATATCCTGAGCCTCTACCGTCACCGCCAACCAAATGCGGCGCTTTTCATGTGCAGCCCGCCCGACGAAAACGGAAATTGCAGTTTCGGCAGCGAAGTGGCGTTCATCGCCGATCTGTGGCGCGATATTCCGGTACGCATTGCGCATATCAACCCGCTGATGCCACACACCCCGGGGGATAATGGCATTCCTTTTGACGAGATCACGGCATATTTTGAGTCCAGCCAGCCTTTGTTAGAAAGCCTAGGTGGGGCGCCTGATCCTGTTGCAGAAGCCATCGCCGCGTATATTGTGCCTCACATCTGTAACGGCGCAACATTGCAAACTGGCCTAGGCAAAATACCCGACGCTGTGATGCGCGGTCTGACTGGCCATAACGATCTGCGTGTGCATACCGGCCTGATGGGTGACGGATTGCTTGAACTCGTAGTATCGGGCGCAATGGCAGAAGCGCCGTCCGCAATTGTTGGCGTCGCGATTGGCAGTGCGGAGCTATATGCAGGCATTGCAAACCCAGCCTTCCAGTTCCGACCTGTGTCGGTCACACATGGGTTGGCGGCGCACGCCGCAATCGACAATCTCGTGACCATAAATTCCGCAATCGAAGTCGATCTTTTGGGGCAGGCCTACGCCGAGCTAACGCCTAAAGGCTTGATGTCCGGCCCCGGCGGCGCCTCTGATTTTGCCCGCGGCGCGCGTCTAGGCGATGGCTTGCGGATCGTCGCCTTGCCTGCATCCGCCGCCGGCGGTACCGTCAGCAGGATTGTTGCACCGGGCGCTGGCGCGGGCGCCGTGTCAATGGGCCGGATGGACATTGACCTCGTGGTGACCGAACACGGCGTCGCCGATCTGCGTGACAAGACATACGCGATGCGCGCCGAAGTGTTGATAGGCATCGCTTCCCCACCGCATCGTGACCTCCTTCAAGTTGCGTGGACCGACTACGCCAAAAAACTTTAATAGGAATTCAATATGGCCACGAACAAGGTTATTATCAGCTGCGCGATTACCGGATCAATCCACACGCCGTCCATGTCGCCTTATTTGCCCGTGACTGCGGCAGAGATTGCCGAGTCTGCTCTGGGCGCAGCAGAGGCGGGGGCCGCGATTGTCCACCTCCATGCGCGGGATCCGGTTGACGGACATCCTGTTCACACGCCTGAGGATTTCACGCCGTTCCTTCAGGTCATTAAGCAACGCTCGGATGTTGTCGTGAACATCACCACCGGCGCTTCACCCTATATGCCCGTTGAATATCGCGTCAAACCCGCCGAAACGCTGCAGCCCGAGGTTGCCAGCCTCAACATGGGATCGATGAATTTCGGCCTCTTCCCAATGCTCAAACGGTTCAAAGAATTCAAACATGCGTGGGAGCCTGAGATGCTCGAAGCGTCGCATGACCTGGTGTTTCGCAACAGTTTCAAAGACATTCGCTACGCGCTTGACACGCTCAACAAGACTGGAACGCGTTATGAGTTTGAGTGTTACGACACCGCGCACCTGCATAATCTCTATTACTTTTGGCAGGAAGGGGTGGTCGAAGGGCCGCTTTTCATTCAAACCTGCTTTGGGTTGCTGGGAGGGATTGGTTCGCACCCCGATGAAGTGATGCACATGAAGCGCACAGCCGACCGTTTGTTCGGTGATAATTACCGCTGGTCGGTGCTGGCCGCAGGAGCTGCCCAAATGAAGGTAGCGGCGATGGCAGCTTCGATGGGCGGGCATGTGCGCGTCGGCCTGGAAGATTCGCTTTGGCTTGGTAAGGGTGAACTGGCCCAAACCAATGCAGCACAAGTGACACGCGTCCGCCAGATCATCGAAGGGCTTGGGCTGTCCGTTGCTACCCCCGATGAAGCCCGCGATATTCTCTCCCTAAAAGGCGGCGATAAGGTCGCGTTCTGACGAATATGCTATCGCTTGCCGAAACACCATCACGCCATCCGGTGGACTGCCTCGCGTTGGTTAAAGGTGCGGAGCGTTGGACTTTCGGCGAGCTTGAAACGCGTTCAACTCGATGGGCTAGCTGGCTGATCGGCAAAGGCGTGCAGCCAGATGATCTCGTTGCCTTTTCACGGCCTAATGGCCCGGAATTCATCGCCATAGCCTTTGGCATCTACAAAGCAGGGGCTACACCCGCACCGATTTCTGGCAAGCTTCCCGCCTTTGAACGCGATGCGATTTTGGACGTAATGCAACCGCGGGCGTATATTGTGCCAACAGATGCTCCTGATTGTGCAATGGCTATGTTGCCACCTATTCACGTTGCTGCATCATGGAAAGCATGCACCAGCGGCGGAAGTACGGGCAAGCCCAAAGTAATTGTAGATGGACGGCCTGCTGCTTTTCCAGATGGCATGGACTTTATTGGTATCCCCGAAAATGCTCCTGTGCTGGTGCCAGGCCCGCTCTATCACAATGCCTCGTTCAGCTCAGCGATTTTTGCGCTTTGGAAGGGCTGTACTGTCTGCATGATGGACCGGTTTGAGGAAAAGGCTGCGCTACAATTGATCGATGATCTTCGCATTCAATGGTCGATCATGGTGCCCACTATGCTGCACCGTATCTGGCGTCTGCCTCAACCTTACCGCGAGAGTTTTGACCTTTCATGCTGGAACATGGTGGTCCATACCGCATCACCCATGGCACCGTGGCTAAAGCAAGCGTGGATAGACTGGATGGGTGCCGACCATATCTGGGAAGTATATGGGGCGACCGAAGGGCTGGTTCGTTGTTGGATTGGCGGCCGCGATTGGCTCACACATTCCGGATCGGTTGGTAAGCCGACAGGAGGGGCCCGGCTTCGGATATTGGACGAGCGGGGAAATGAAGTTCCAACCGGCATTGACGGCGAGGTTTATGCTATGCCCGCTGGTGGCCCAAAATCCAGCTATCGCTACATCGGCGCAGAACGTCGCGCCACCGCTGACGGATGGGAATCGGTTGGCGACATCGGCCATGTCGACGCAGAAGGCTATCTGTATCTGGCGGACAGACGCGTAGATCTGATCATTTCGGGGGGCCTCAACATCTGGCCGGCAGAGGTCGAGGCAGCGATTTCCCGGCATCCCGATATTGTGTCTTGTGCGGTGCAGGGAAAGCCTGACGCTGACATGGGACAAATCGTCCATGCCGTTATTGAAATGCAACGCAAAACACTCTCGCTTGAAGAACTAAGCGCGTTCCTTTCCAACTATCTTGTGCGTGCCAAGCACCCGCGCTCGCTAACCATACAGGCAAGCGCAGTCCGTGATGACGCGGGCAAGTTCCGCAAACAGTGATCTGCCGAAGGAAGTATAATGACCGTTACCCCGCCAACTCTTGAACAGTTCCGGCTTGAATTTCAGGCGAATGGACTTGTCCATCTCGTTTTCGATTGCCCTGGGCGGACGATGAATGTGTTTTCTAATGCGGCCATTCACGAACTCGGCGCATTTGCCGCTTGGTTGGCGGGGGCCGACGTAAAGGGCGTCGTCATCCGCTCGGGCAAGGATAATGCCTTTTGTGCGGGCGCGGACCTGACCGAACTTGGCGTTGCTTATGATATGATAATGGAAGCACCGTTGCAGGACCGTTTTAATGTGGCGTTCGAGCTTTTTTTCCCACTCAGCAAAGCCATTCGGGCTTTGGAAACGGCGGGTAAGCCCGTTGCCGCCGCAATAGCGGGCCTTGCCCTTGGCGGCGGATGTGAGTTAGCATTGGGTGCGCATTACCGCGTGCTGGTGGATGATCCTAAAATCGGACTTGGTTTGCCTGAATCGCTCGTCGGCTTGTTACCAGGGGCTGGAGGAACGCAGCGTTTGCCGCGGCTGGTCGGCCTTAAAGCCTGCCTCCCGATCTTGCTTGAAGGCGCTCGTTTGAGCGGTCAAGCCGCGCTCAATGCAGGGCTGGCGCACGAACTGGCCAAGCCGGGCGAAGAGGTGGCACGCGCGGAAGCTTGGTTGCTGTCTTGTGCCGATGCACTGCAGCCGTGGGATCGAGTTGATTGGGTTTTGCCGTCAACGCCAGAGATTGACGTTATCTTAGCGCCACTGCGCGCAAAAGCAGACCCCCTCTATCCTGCGCCGATCGCCATTCTCGATTGTGTTCAATATGGCTTGCCGCAAACCTTCGAAGGGGCAATCCGCAGCGAGATGGCAATCTTTGCACATCTCATCCAGCGGCCTGAGGCCCGGAACATGATACAAACCCTTTTCCTTGGTAAAACCGATTATGACCGGCTTAAGCGCAGGGATGCGTTACCAGCATTTGTCTCCAACGTTGTTGCTGCGGTTCAAGCTGTAGCTGGAGACAGAGGCGACCCTGTGGTATTGTGCGCAATCAGCGAAGCCGTCTTGCCGTGGCGTGAGAAGCACACTTCTGACGAGCTGCGCCTCGCCGATTACGCCGTCGTCAAAGAGACGGGCTATCCGTCTTACTTGGGCGGCCCCTTCAGTTTCGCTGTTCGGGGTTTTGACTGACCGTATGGCCTATCGAAATGGATGTGCCGCATCAGCGGCTTAGTCCGCAGCAGGCTGGCCTGACTGGTTTCACGAAGAGCCCAATGCAGGGAAAATGGCTGCGGCTTGATTTTGTAGCGGATAAAAATGCTGAAGCACTATTGGCCTCAGCATTTTTTGTTTCATTGGTTTTGGAGAGCAAGGACTATTCTGAATATTCAGCGCGTAACTGGCGAATATTGCCTGGTGAGACGCCCAAGCCATTTACGATATAATCTTCGATGCTACCAAACCGTGAACTCATCTGCGCAAATGCGGTCGCCAGATATTCGGGGCGGACAAGCATGACTTCCTCCAACACCTCGTCGCTCAGATCGAGGTCATATTTCGCGCGCAAAGCGGCAATCCCATCGTTCATACGGTTATCCCCAGCGGCATTGGTTAGCATGTAATCCTGATAGATATCATTTTCAGACACCCCCATCAGCTGGTGGAATAAAGCAACGGTTAAACCCGTCCGGTCTTTGCCCGCAAAGCAGTGCACCAATGATGCCGACTGACATTCCGCGAGGCTATTGAGATACAGCCCGAAGGACAATTGGTTGGCGGGATTGAACGGCAGGCTGCTATAGATTTCTTTCATTCCATTGATTGCTTCCTGACGGGTTGAAAGCCCTAAAAATGTCGACGACAAATGCGGTGTTTCGCCGTGTGCGTCCGGAATAAAGGCGAGTATGCCGCCTGCGACGGGCCCGACCAAGCTTGGATCAGTTCTGCGTTCAACGTCGCTGCGCAAATCAACTATTAGGTCAAGTTCGATTGCCGAAAGCCGGTCAATATCGCTTTTCGTGGCATAGCTAAGATGCCCCGAACGAAATAATCGCCCGCGTGGAATCACAGCTCCGGAAAGCGTTCGATAGCCGCCATAGTCGCGAAAATTATGTATGCCTCCCAATGGAAGCACTCTGCTTTCCGTCATCAATCCAGCAACCTTTGCTAGTCACCAACTTCCCACTTCAAGGGTGCCATCAGCCCATTACATAAATCGATTTTGTCCGCATATAACCATTGACGGCTTCAGGTCCGAATTCGCTGCCCATGCCGCTACCCTTTACGCCGCCAAATGGTGAACCGAGTGAGGGCATATAACCGTTTACGCCCACGGTCCCGCTATCGACTCGGCGGGCAACATCGGTTGCGTGCGCGCTGTCGGAGCTCCAGACCGAACCGCCCAGACCAAATATCGAGTCATTGGCAATCCGCACTGCCTCGTCTTCATCCTGATATTTGATGATCGAAAGCACGGGGCCAAAGATTTCCTCCTGCGCGATGACGGCTCCATTATCGACATCGGCAAAGACCGTCGGCTCGACAAACCAGCCACGATTATGACCATTGGGGCGACCCCCGCCTGCGACCAACCGCGCCTCTGTCTTACCTTTGGCAATATAGCCTTCGACGCGTTCCCGGTGGAGAGCCGAGGCCATTGGCCCGACATGTGTGCCCGCATCCATCGCATCGCCAATCACAAGTGTGGAAACCATGCCAGCAACAGCGCCGACAATTTCGTCGTAGCGTTTGGCCGGAGCCAATATCCGCGTGGCGTTGTAGCATGCCTGCCCGTTGTTTAACATGCTTGCCATGGGAATACCCGGAAGGAACGCATTTAGGTCGACATCTTCGAGCAATACAGCGGCTGATTTACCGCCGAGCTCCAGCGTGACCGGACGCAACAACTCGCCACAGACGCTCGCAATCTTGCGTCCTGCCGCGGTCGAGCCGGTAAACGCAATTTTGTCTACTTCCGGATGCGAGACGAGATGCGCACCCGCAGCACGGTCCGCCGCGACGATGTTGATGACGCCCGCCGGAACGCCTGCTTCAAGCGCCGCCTCGGCGACGAGATAGCTGTCGAGCACAGTACCGGGCGAAGGCTTGATTACCAAAGTGCAGCCCGCCAGCATGGCAGGCGCGATCTTGCTGAACGCAAGGGTGGCAGGGAAATTCCACGGCACAATCGCACCGACAACGCCAATGGCTGATTTCTCGACGAGCGTTTCCTTGCCCATTTGCGACGGGCGGCTTTCGGACAGCGACAATCCATCGGCAAGGCTGGCATAATATTGGAGCAATCCGGCCGGAAACTGGGCTTCGAGCATGTTTGACAGGCTGACCGGCATGCCGTTCTGCATGCTGACCGCTTCGGCCAGTTGCGGGCCGCGCTTCGCCATAGCTTCCATGAATTTCAGCATGACCTTGGCGCGTTCCGCCGGGGATAATTGCGGCCAGCCGCTCTTGTCAAAGGCGGTACGAGCGGCGGCAACCGCGGCGTCAATGTCGGCTTCAACGCCTTCGGGAACGGTCGCGATGCGTTCGCCTGTCGAGGCATTGATGATTTCGAAAACCTTGTGGGTCGAAGGTTTGACCCATTGGTTTCCGATGAAGAATGCAGTTCGGTCTAAGCTCATTGTATCTCTCCTAAAAAATTTTGTATCATACTGGTATCGTTGAATTTGTGGCAGAAAATTGCATCAAGCGGCACGCCCAGCCGCGCCAGTCCGGGCATCGCTGCATCGATTATCGCGGGTGGACCGCAAAGATAGGCATGGGCGTTGGGTCCCGGATGTTATAGGGCGTCGAAACGCACCGCCGGGTGCGTGCCGAATGAACGTTACCAGCCTTGTCTGACCGAATTTCTCGGGCGCGGTGGTCAGCGAATAGGACCGGTGAACTTGGCCCCCTTTCCGACACATGTTGGGATATTGGCCCGCGCGATAATGCGTTGGCAAATTAGTTTCCCAAACAAACTGCATAGTATCGTGCGTCAGCGGCATTGTCTCGGCAAGCTTGGCTGTCGCAGTAACATGCTCTTCTGACTGCGTTTGCAATTCGACTTCGACGACCAATTCGGTTTTTGGAACGGCCTGGCAGGCAAGAATATAACCGGCCTGAAGACCTCTCCTGCTGAGCGCATAGCCAAAGGGCGTAATCGCATCGACCTTACCCGAAATCAGATTTGTCCGGCAGGTTCTGTAAGTGCCGACAGTGCAATAATGTGGACACGGCGATCCTACCTTCAGCGCTTGTTCAAGTATGGTTTCGTCGAGCGCAACCATAAGCTGCAATCCCGACGCATTGACCGGAACCTTTTGTGGTTCCGCCTTTCCGAATAACGATCTAATGCAGCTCATTATGCAGCTCCGTTGACCCTAAACCGATTATCCATTTTGCGCAGCATTCTTAAAGAGCCCGCAAAATCTGCTCGGCGAAGTCCCTTGCGGTTACCTTACGGAACGAGAGTAATCTCCGCCACATTCGAATAACTTCAAAAGTAGTAAATAGGTTGACATGATTCGGATATAGCTTATTTTGTTTCCGTCAGTACATACCTCAAATACCCAGCAGAATGCCTGCATGCGCGCGACGTTCAAAAGGATGACCGGTAACGGCGTGCAGCACATGAAGTTGAGCCGAACTTATTCCACCTGAAATCGCGATGCTATCCGCACCCGTTATTGATTTTTTGGAGAGAAAAAATGAAAGCTACAGCAGCAATCATCCGCAATATCGGCGGACCTTTTCTGATCGAGGATGTCGAAGTGCAACGCCCGACTGGGGCCGAAGTGCTTGTACGTATCGTCGGCGTTGGAATGTGCCATACCGATCTTGTCGCCCGCGATGGCTTTCCTGTGCCGATGCCGATCGTGCTTGGCCATGAGGGGTCCGGCGTGGTTGAAGCCATCGGCCCCGATGTGAAGGGGTTGGCTGTAGGCGATCATGTCGTGCTGAGCTTTGATAGCTGTGCAGATTGCGAAACCTGCAACGAACATCTTCCCGCTTATTGCCATAATTTCCTTGCCTATAATTTTGCAGGCGTCCGTCTTGCAGACGGATCGACGTCATTGTCGAGGGGCGATGAAGTCATTCACGGCAATTTCTTTGGCCAGTCATCCTTCGCCAGCCTTGCAATCGCGCACGAACGGAACACGGTAAAGGTGGATAAGGACCTACCGCTCGAAATTTTGGGACCATTGGGCTGTGGCGTCCAAACCGGGGCCGGTGCCGCTGTCCTATCCCTGGAGATAAAGTCCGGCCAGTCGCTGGCTATCTTTGGCGGCGGCGCCGTTGGTCTTTCGGCTTTACTTGGCGCACGTGCCATTGGAGCTGGCAGTGTAATCGTGATCGAACCCAATGCTGAACGCGGAAAACTGGCGCTGGAGCTTGGTGCAACGCATATCATCAACCCGAAAGAGTGCGACGATGTACTGGCGAAAGTGAAAGAACTCGGCGGAGGCGCTGGGGTTAACCATGCCTTGGATACCACCGGCATCCCGGCGGTCATTGCGGTGGCGGTAGAAACAATGCTGCCGCACGGTACTTTGGGCTTGATCGCGGTGCCACCGCCCGAAGCGATGCTGCCCGCTAACATGATGAGCCTGCTGGTCCGCGGTAGTATCATCAAATACATCACAGAAGGCGACGCCGACCCGCAGGTCTTTGTGCCCCAGATGCTCGCTTGGTACCGGGAAGGTAGATTTCCCTTCGACCGGCTGATCAAGACCTTCCCGTTCAGCGCCATCAACGAGGCCGCCGCTGCGTCGGAAAACGGCAGTGCGGTCAAGCCGGTACTGCTCTTCTGACGCGTAATCGTTGCTCCTAGTGCGGGTCAGTGCAGTGGGATCGCCGATTTATGGTAACCGCCTCAACGAAGCACCGTTAAAATCATCCCGCAAGCTAATTGATGCTCCCATGTCACCTCCTCCAAATGAAGAACAACATAGAATCAGACTTTCAACCGATTGGGAATCTCAAATCTGAGTCATCCTCAGCGCAGCTTGGTATAATGCTATGAAGTGAATGTCTCACCAGTCACCCGATCTTACAGCGGCAAGAGGCCGTGGTTTAAATGTAAGGAATGCAGAGAGTTTGCCGTCACCCGACAATTACCAGTTGGCTTCTTTATGGAGAATCTTATTTAATCGCTAGCCAATGACATGACCGGCGATAAGGAGCACTACCATCGCGACCAGCCAACTGCGGTACATGAACCGCCAATGAGGTGCGGCATGCCGAGCCTCCATGTAATGAATGATCACAAGATCGCCTTTTACAGCGGCGATAATAAAAACTGCACCAATAGCATAAAGCGCATGCTTTGAACCCTCAGCAACGAATGTCGAAAATAACGATAGAGCCATTAGTATTAGCCATATGGCACTCGGCTTAGTTTGAGACTTTAGCATCATTTTGCTCCCGCAAGATAAAGCATTGGAAAGATGAACAGCCACAGCACGTCTACAAAATGCCAAAACAGCCCGACATTCTCCATCTTCTTGCGAAAATTTTTGCTGCCTAGCTCCGTCGATAAACGCATTCGGCAGTGCCCCATGAAAACCATGCCACCAATCACATGGATGAAGTGCAGGCCGGTAATTAGGAAGTAGAAGGTGAAAAAGCCGTTCGATACCGGCGAAAGGCCGAGCGCAATCTTATCTGAATATTCGATCAACTTGTTGCCGGCAAACAATGCGCCGAGGAGCAGCGCTAAATTCAGATAAAGTGCTGCCGCGCGCTCAGCATTTCGGCGGGTCGCATGTACCGCCTCAACCATGCACCATGAACTGGTCAAAAGAAATAGGGCGCTTGCAAGCCCCGTGAGAGGGTCTAGCTGCCGCTGTGAGACTGAGAATATATCAGGAAGGCGCAATCGCTCGGAAATATATACCAGAAAGAACAGAAAGAAGACAACCATATCGATGAACACGAATGTCCAAATCCCGCTCGTCCCGGGATGGTCCTCGTGATCGGAAATGTCGCTTCGAAACTCGTTGGATTGCATCGGTTCCCCCTACTGAAATGCGACAGCCCGGCACAGTCCCAAAGGTCTATGCCGGGCCGAGCCGCTACAAATTACCCTCAACCTTATACTGTTGCTAGCCTTCCAGCTGCGACTGCTTGGTCTGCGGTTGATTTGTAAACATGCTTCAGCACATAGAAGTTATAGACGCCGAAGAATGCAAAAATCCATCCAGTGAAGATGATCCAGAAATTCCAAAGCCCTGCGACCATGAACGGACCGTCGGTTACGAACGGCATAAATATTAGCGGCACAAAGCCGATACCGATTGCTGCCGACACCCATCCAGCCCAGGCTGGGAACATCGTCTGTTTCTTGTTCAAGATCGTGTAAAGCGCCAATGCACACATCTGGATCGTGGTTATCATATAAGTGCAATCAAAGATGAACCACGTCATGGTGTGCACCATCTTGATAATCTCTGGTGAAACCTGACCCGTTAGAATCGAACACGCAGCCCACATGGCGGAGCAGAATGCGAAGAGCCATCCGGTCAAGATACCGCCGGCCAGTTCGATGAAGCTGAGCGCACCAACATTGCCATGCTCATCGCGCATCAATGATGCCAACAGGCAGGACCAAATGGTGTAGAATAAGCCAAACGTGGCGCTAAGGATCATGCCAGCACCAATTTCTGGATATTTACCGTAATATTCCGAAATGAGCTGATCTGGCGTCATCGCCATCATGTTAGGTGGCGGGATGTTATGCCCCATGATGCCCCAAGTGTAGATAATGCTAACTACGAACAGCGGCCCACACCATGCGAGGCCACGCTCGATTGCT
>NZ_JARXAI010000046.1 GCF_029865925.1 Sphingorhabdus sp. | reverse complement strand
ATAGATGAAAAGAAAAGGCACCTCACGCGGGGTGCCTTTTCCTCTGTCGATAGGCTAGACTGTAGCGATTTGCCAGATACCGCCTAGAGCTTTTCAAGGACCATTAGCGCCGCGCGCTCCCCGCTCTCCAGCGCGCCTTCCATACCTGACGCCAGCCGTGCCATATGTTCACCAGCAAAATGCAACCTTCGCCCGCGATGCTGTACGGTAGCCGCGAGTGATGCGCCAAGGCCTGTCCCGATGTGATGGTAGATACCGCCCGCAAAGGGCTGCTTCTGCCAGCTGAACATATCTAAATATTCTAGCTTTCCCTGCGCTGAGGGCCTGATCCTCTCAATGCGGCGGATCATCTCCTTACCCGCAGTTGCCGGCTCCATTCTATCAAGCGCTTCTGCTCGCGGACCGTTGAGCCAAACCTTAAGCAGGGGCGGGTCACCATCGAGCGCAAAGACGCGCCCGATCAGTGGATCGTCAGTCCAGATAGTCTCCGGCAGTCCATCACCCTTCCAGAAGGAGGTGCTGGCATGAAGGAAGGCGAAGCTTGCCTTGGTATAAGGCAGGCGCTGGATGGTGCTTCGGAGTGCCTCGGGCAGATTTGCATCAATAGAGATACCACGCAGCACCGAAAATGGTATGGTGCACACCACCTGTTTGGCACGGAGCCTTTTACCATTCGCCAGCATGACTTCAACGTCGCCTGCTTGCTCACTTATGGCCTTCACGGGCGCGTTCATCATGATATCTGACCGTAACTCTGCCATCATCGCATCGGTCATCCGCTGAGAGCCGCCGCGCACATATTTGGTTGGGCCGGAATTGGCCTGGGCTGCTGCCCCGTATGCCGCCAATGTCCGCTGCATGTGCAGCGTAGACAGCTCGGCAAGCGTGCGACCATTTAGATTGCTGTCCATCAGCCGGATGGCCTCGTCGGACGCGCCATTCTGCCGGAGCCAATCGGCCAGTGATATATCAATGGCCATGCCGCCCGCCATCCAATCCTCTACATTGGCGATTTTCGGAAGCTTTCGAAGCATACTAAAGAACAAGGCGTCCGGCTCAAGAGCCTTTTCGGCGGGGGCAAGCCGGTTTTGCGGATGTGCGGCCCATGCCTCTTTCAAGAAGCTTGCACCGCCAATGCTATATAGATTTCCTGGTTTGGATGGCGCGGGCAGATAGCGTTCGACTTTCAGCCGGTCTGCGATGCTGTTAAATCGCTGATAGGACGCACCTACCTGGATCCCGCCGGCATCGGGCGCGCCGGGCAAGCGATCAAGCGTATGAACCCGACCGCCTATTCGATTATTTCCTTCGATCAACAGAACCTTAAAACCGGCATTTCCCAGAAGCGCTGTTGCATGAAGCCCTGCCAGTCCAGCTCCAATGACAATGACATCGGCATCAGTGCTGGATAGTCTGCGTGGAGCAGCCCCTATGAGCAACGATGCGCTTAATCCTCCGATAACGGCGCGCCGTCCAATTGCAGGCATATTAACTTTGTTCATAAGGCAATGTTGACAACAGTATGACCATAGAGGCAAGTGAAATTTGTCCGGACAATGGAATTAGCATTGGGCATTTTTAGAAACGGGTCAGTAGCCATGCTGTTTCTCGTCTGCAGTGATTTATTGTCAGCCAAAGACGTGGAGCCTGACGGTGTGGTAATCCTTGCCATGGCTCGTGCGGCAGCGGGGGGAGAAACATGGGCCAGTGCTGAGACGCTTGTGCTGTCTGGCCATGGGGCAAAGGGGAAAGTGCGCATAAGTGCGATCAGCAACGGGAGACCAATGTTTCTAGCCGGCTTTGATGGAAGTGCGACCTGGACTGAGAAAGGCGTCATGCCTAAAGCTGAGGCTGATGCTTACTAGGCAAGCAACTTCTGTTTTAGTATCATCAGAAAAGCGAAAAAACCTGGCTTTGCTGCACAGCGTATTCCCGATGATCGAGTTGCCGAGCACCAATCCTGGATGGTGGAATTGACCTACCCAAAAGGAAACAAGACGCTGTTTGGCGTTGATAAAAAAGCAAATTTATTACGGTCGGATTTGTAACGCCAAAAGGCTGGCATTATCGTATTTATGATGACTTTATTTGGCTCAAAACTCCGGGTTGGCTGCTAGCCCGCCATGTCACGCTTTATTATAATGGCCTCAAAACCAATGAGGTTTTCTGGAAAGAGACTAAGGTCAATGTCAAAGTTGATCCAGCGCTTTTCAGGCCGCCTACGGCCGATCCGGGCTAGTCGTTTCGAATGATGGATCACATGCACCGCGGTAGGTGCCTGATCCTAACCGCGAAAGGTATCCTTACTGACCTGTGATCCACGCTCGGCGCCTTCAATCGTGCAGCTTACCTGTATCCACCGCAAATTGACGCCAACGCGAGATGCATCAATGTTAGCCCAGCTGTAGCTTACCGCGCGTTCGGGATCTTCAGCTGTGTGGATATAGAGCACCTTGGAGGGCCGCGAGGTTGATGGCTGTGGCCAATAAACGGTGCGCATTCGAAACATTGCCGCAGGGGTTCCGCTTTCTCCTCCTCCGATCCGGATACGTCCACCCTGATCATGGCTCTTTAATTCCCCAACAAAATGCCAATCATCCTTTCCGCCGGGCTTCGTTTTATTCTTACGCACCGAAGCCCAGCATTTGATGGGATTGCCGCGCCGCAATTCGGTCGTGCGCTTTCCGGTGTTCAGTATTACAATGTCTGGAGCCATCTTGACGACGGAGACGCCAACGGGCGCCGGTATAGGAACGTCATAGTCATCCAAATAGGTTACCTTGCCGCTGTTGACACTAATCGTGAGCTTGGGTGCTGCTTCCTTGCCTGCCTCTGCATCAAAATATACTTCTTCCGTGTTTGAGTAGATTACCGCCGTATTCGCCATCTGTGCCGCTATAGAAGCCGCTTCCGATGAAGTTGCAGCATTGGCGCCAACGCAAGCCATCAAGGCCGCTGTGCATGAGATAAAACCGAGAGTTGAGAGGCGCTGACGCATTTTGGGATCCTCCTAATGTTGTCTGGACAAATTTAGCGTTTCTTTCCTATTTGGCAAACGGCTTTTTAGATATCTGGACTTGTAACGGCTTTGCAACGGTCACTTGAGAGTTAAACACTCACACAAGGAGACCGAAGAGGTGCTGAAGCTCGACTATATTGCAAGCGCTGTTCCGTATTTGAGGCGTTCCATAGAAAACGTTGAGCTAACATCACTCAGTCCGGGTACTGCGGCTATCAGTTCTTGGTAGATACGATCATAATGCGCGATATCTGCGACGGCGATCTTAAGCAGATAGTCAACATCCCCGCTCATGCGATGACATTCTATTATCTCAGGAATACTGAGTATTCCGGCTGCAAAGGACGCCAGCCAATCGGGCGTATGCTTGTTTGTTCGAATTGACACGAAAGCGGTGACGCCCAATCCTAGCTTTACCGGGTTTAAAATTGCTACGCGGCGCTCGATGATCCCTGCATCTTCCATTCGTTTGATGCGCCGCCAGCAAGGATTTGTAGAAAGGCCAACTTGCTCACCTATATCCTGGATCGAATGCGTGGCGTCACGTTGAATTATTTCTAAGATTCGCCGATCGATAGTATCAATTTTCACATTTTCGCTCATTTTTAGGTTTATAAACTAATTTATAAATGTAATCTAGAAATATTTGGGAACATTTTCTAGTAATACTCTGTTATCTAGGCGGCAAGTTGACATTCGAATGAGAAAGCACCGCTATGAGAAAATTATCGCGCCTTTTTGTTGAGCATCCAGAGACTGTTGGAGAAACATATTTCCAGCATCTGCGGCAAGCATCTGGGTTTGCTGTATGCATGTTCTGCGGCGGTCTCGCTTGCCTAATGCATGGTTTGTTTCCCTTTATGTTCGAACGCACTGGCAGCGACAAAATACGAAATCTTCATAGCCGAATGGTCATGCGCCGCAGTGAACAATCGAGAGCTAAATGGACAGAGGAAGATCATCGCGGAAAAAAGGTCTAAAAAATGGGCTCGTTGGGTCTGCCTGAAAGCTGGCTGTGTCGGCTCCGCGCAAACGGCAGTTCGGCATCAATGCGTCGTATAAATTCTAGCAAAGCACCTGGCCAACCTTCCGGGGTTGTCTGAGCACATCGGTCCGGACTGAGTTGGTCCGCAGACTATCAGGAGAATGGCATGGCGGTATCGACCTTGACACTACGGCGCTGGCACCGGCGGTTTGCGCTGGTGCTCGGACTGTTCTTTGTCGTCCAGGGCGTCACCGGCGCGATCTCGCAAAACCGGTTCTGGCTACTACAGGCCACCGATCCCGGTTTTTATCGGGCCGACGGCAGCGGTCCGCCCGCCCCGCCGGGCGACATCCTCGCCGATATTCAGCGGGAACGTCCCGGCTTTCAGGTTGCGCACATGATGTATCCGGCGGCTGTCTCGCCCAACACCGCCATCGTCGTAATGGGCGGTCGCGACATCAAGAGGCACGATATGTCGCGCATAGTTCTGGTCAATCAGTTCGAGAACAAGGTCATCACCGAACAGTCGGCGACAGCGGGCTGGGTCGGTATTGCTTCCGCGATTCACAAATGGCTGATTTTCGGCACGCCAGGCAAGATCATCCTGACCATACTCGGGATCGGCGTCGTCATCTTCTCAGCGCTCGGCATCGTGATCTGGTTCCGGACGCGGAACACCAGCCGCAACGTCAAGGGCGTGGTCAAATTCCACCGCACCGCCGGTATCGTCGCTGGACTGTTCATCATCTCGGTCGCGGGCACCGGCACCGCGCTCAACCTCTACACCTGGGCCGAGAAGACCTCGGGCCGTTCGGTGTTCAAGAGCAATATGGAGATGCCCGCAGGGCACGCGGGCATGGCAATGGCCCCTGCCGTCGATGCCAACACAGCGTACGCCACTGCGCAAAAGGCAGTCGGCAATCTGCACATGATTGCGTTCGGACCGGCGGGACCGCACGCGGCCAACTACTGGTTCGCATTCATGGACTGGCAGCTGAAGCGGACCGACGTGCTGGTCGATCCGCAGACCGGCAAGGTTGTCGGCATCTATCCGACCGGTCTGACAAGCGGCGGCGATGGCGTCCGCGGTTGGCTTTTCCCGGTCCATAGCGGCTACGTCATCGGTCCGGTCGGCGGAGTGATCTATTCGATTATCGGCGTGTCGGTGAGTTTGTGGGTGGCGACGGGCTTCATCATGTGGCGGCGCGGGCGCAAGCCGAAGCGCAGGATCGCGGCGGAGGAAGCCGCCTGATGCCGCCGAGGTTGCACCGCGTAATGCGCGCGGTCCACAAATATGCTGGGCTGACCGCGTTCTGTCTTTCGCTGCGGGCGCCAATATCCTGACGGGAGGAAAGCGTGCCGATGGGTTCGATCGGGGTTACTACGTCTCCCCGACGGTCGCGCTCGCCGAGGACAATGCGACCCCCTTGTGTCAGGAAGAAATATTCGGGCCCTTCGCGACCTTCCTCACCTATGACGGGATAGATCAGGCCATCGAGATCGCCAATCAGAGCGAGTTCGGCCTTGTCGCCTATCTATGGTGCTCGGATATGCCGACCGTGATGCGGGTACAGGATGCATTGCAGGCCGGCACGATCTGGGTGAATACGCCCTTGGCACGCGACCTGCGCGCACCCTTTGGCGGTTACAAGAATTCCGGCGTGGGACGAACC
>NZ_JARXAI010000017.1 GCF_029865925.1 Sphingorhabdus sp. | reverse complement strand
GGCCATGATCAGGTGAGAGTTGAAAATACCGGTAATTGCCATCCAGTAGGAGGAGATCATCGCAACAATCTTTGCGTAGGTCACAGCTGACAGGCCTAGGCCGCCATATTCTTGCCCAATGGTCGCTCCGAACAGGCCCATTTCCTTCATCTGTTCGACAATATCCGCAGGCCATTCATCGGCATGGTCATACTTCTGCACGACCGGACGGACTTCCTTGTCGATCCATTTCTGGATCGCATCGAGTAACGCAGCTTCTTCATCCGGGCTCATTTGTTCGTGAAAGGTGCTGGGTGCAGTTGGCATCTTATGTATTCCTAAAATTTCCTTGCTGATCGTCTTTACCGGCGCTCGCCGTCAGTCGTTGACCGGACCATACCCGCGTTTCCAGACGAGGACGGTACGCTTATAATGACTTACAATAATGTTATTCTGGTTTTTACCGACGGTTTTGAAGGTAACGATCCCTTGGTCCGGTCGGCTTTTGCTCTCGCGCTTGTCGAGGACTTCGCTTTCGGCATAAAGTGTGTCGCCAACGAACAGCGGGTGGACCATTCGCACTTCATCCCAGCCGAGATTGGCGATGGCCTTGCCGCTGGTGTCCGAAACACTCATGCCGGTCATCAAAGCTATGGTCAGCGGGCTAGCCACCAGCGGCTTACCGAATTCGGTCTTTTCAGAAAAAGCATAGTCGAAATGCGCCGGATGCGTATTCATCGTCAGCAGGGTGAACCATACGTTATCGGTATCGGTGATCGTCCGTCCGGGGCGGTGCTCATAAATGTGACCGATCTCGAAATCCTCAAAGAAGCGGCCTTGCACTTCGCGAAACCGACCTGGGGAGATTTCAATTACACCGTCACGCATAGTTATAACTTCCTTTTATATCTCAATTGGTATTAAGCTGAGGCCAATATTTGTTGGTATCGCTTGACAATCGGCACCTCCAGCATCTGTCCCTTGTGCCGGATAACGGCCCCGCCCGACGCTTCGAAAGCCGCCAAAGCGTCCTTTGCTTCTGCAACCTCAGCCTCTGTTGGCTTCATACCCATTTTGATAATGGCAATTTGAGAGGGATGAATTGCCGCCTTGGCATGGAAACCAAGAGCTTTAACACGTGCCGTTTCATCGGCCAAACCAGCTTCATTGGCTATGTCGATAAAGGGAACATCCACACAGTAAACTTTTGCAGCGGCGCAGGCCATCACCAGCTGACTGCGCGCGGTCAACAGCGGTTCCCAATCCATTTTTACGCCAAGCTCGCCGGAAAAATCACCTCCGCCAAACATCACCGCAGCGACCCCGTCGGCAGCCGCAATTTCGATTGCGTTGCTCAGCCCGCGTACGGTTTCGATGAGCGGAACAAAGCCGCCTGTACCAACGCCCAAAGCAGATTTCGCGATTTCAATTTCCACGGCATGTTCAACCATGGGGATAAACAAAAGGCATGGTTTTTTGTCCGAGGCCCTTAAAGCCAAAAGATCAGCCAAGCCTTCTGCGGTGCGAATTCCGTTGATGCGAACCGCCGTTTTGCTCAAATCGAGCCATTTCAAGGCATCAATCGCATCTTCACGCGCCGAATCCTTGGCAGACGCAGGCACAGAATCTTCCAGATCAATACAAATCAGATCTGCTCCTGAAACCATAGCTTTTTCATAGCGTTCGGGCTTGCTGGCTGGAACAAAAAGGAAGTTTGTGAATATGGTCATGATACCTAACTATTGACTTCGACTAAAATTCGCTCTTAACAATATGTCCGGACAAATCTAGAGGAAGAATGAGATTATTGCAACCCAGCCCAAAGGGCGTAGCGTGTTTCACCAAGGAGGTTCCTTTGAAAAAACTTACTATATTTATGATAATTTCATCGGCCACACTGGCTTTTTTGGCGCCGGCGCAGTCCAAGGATCACATGCTCGACCCGTCCAAGCCCGAGGATGCGCTGGAAATCATGAAGCGCACGCAATGTGGCGAAGCGGATGGTGCTGCTGCTGTCTATCACTGGAGCGGCAAAATCTATTCGCGCCGGCCCGGCGAACCGGATCGTCATCTATTTAACGGTGAGGGCATGAATGTCCGCCAATGTGTTCGGGTTGAAGACCCCAAGCGAGGCGTGGGCTATCGCCAGGTCAGCCGGGAGATCATGCTCTATCTTGATCCCAAAACCAACGAAGTTGTGCGGATGTGGGATAATCCTTTTACCGGCGAGAAGGTTGAGGTGATGCAGATCGCCAATGACCCCGTGAACGGCCCGCCAAACTACCCCTATTCTGCCGATGGCAAGCCCTACAAGCTTCCAAATATTCGCCAGGAGGGCGACTGGATGTTCATGCCGCTGGAGGTGCCTCTCTTTTATCACAATGTGCTGCAGGGCGATTATCAGGATTATGAAGGCGGCAAATATCACGCGATGGAGATTTTCGATTTCACCATGCGCGCCTCTGAGATTTTGGATAAACGCAACAAGACCGCCTATCCGGCGATTAGCTGGGTTCGGATTTCAGGCTGGATGCCATGGATGAAAATGCGCGGACGTGACGGAATTATCATATTCAACGCGATGGGCAACAAGCTAAAAAGCTATGACGCGCTGCCCAAAATCCTGAAAGACGAGATAGCGGCCAATTATCCTACCTATAACGTGCCTCCTCCAGGCGATGATCCACGCAAAAATGCGACCACATGGACAGAGTTTAAAAAATGGATCGATGCCAAAAGAGCAGCAGATTTAAAGAAATAAGGATCCTGAATGACGGTCAGGGAACAGAATAGAGGCGAATTCAGCCTTGGTTGGAAGGTGTTGTTGGCTGGCGTGCTGGGGGTGATGTGTGGCGCGTCGCCCATTCCCATGAACATCATCGGCTTTACAATTGCGCCATTGCAGGCAGAGTTTGGCTGGACTATCACCCAGATTGTTCTCCCGATCACCATTTTCGGGATCATTGCTTCTTTCTTGGCGCCCTTCTTTGGGTGGCTCGCGGACCGATATGGTGTCCGGCCGGTTGCGCTGTTGTCGTTGGCGGCATTCGGGCTGTCCTTTGCGGCTGTTTCGCTCATGCCAACTACGAAGGCGGCATCGACGCTGTATATCTACTACGCGCTTTGGGTGATCATTGGATTGGTTGGCATTGGGTCTACCCCGGTAAGTTGGAGCCGCGCCATCAACTTGTGGTTCGTCAAGAAGCGCGGGTTGGCGCTCGGTATATTGCTTCTCGGCACTAGCTTGGCTGCGATCGTCGTTCCTTTTCTCGCGCCAAGGGTTATTGAGGGTTATGGATGGCGTTCGATGTTCGCTGTAGTAGCATTGCTACCCCTGTGTGTCGCTCTGCCGGTCGGCTATTTCCTGTTTCGCGAGCCGACTGCTGACGAACGGCCTGCAGGCCTTGCTAGCGAAGGCGGGACGCTGACCGGTGTCACGCTTTCTACCGCTTTGAAAGACTATCGCTTTTGGCTGATCTGGCTATCCATCGCGGTTATCGCAGCGGCCTTTGGCGGCGCTTTTGTCAATCTTCCCAAAATGCTGGGCGATCGCGGCATTGATGCTAAAGCCGCCGGCAGTGTTATGATGGTTTTGGGTCTGGGCATTTTTGCGGGCCGGATCATCACCGGCCTGTTGCTGGATCGGTTTTGGCAGGGCATCGTTGCCTTTCCGCTCCTCTGCCTGCCCGGGATATCATGCTATATATTGCTCGGCGCTGAGGTCACTTCCCCGCTTGCCATGGCCGCCGGATTCCTGCTCGGCTTTGCGGCGGGGGCAGAAAGCGATTTGATCGCTTATCTTACAGGACGCTATTTCGGTATGGCGCATTATGGCAAGATTTACGGCATGCTCTATATGCCCTTCGGCCTTTTCTCCGCGCTGTCACCGCTAATGTATGCCCGAGTTCGCGATACAACAGGCAGCTATGATCAGATCCTTTGGGTCGCCCTTGTTGCTTATATCGTTGGCGGTGGATTGCTGCTACTGCTTGGCAAATATCCCGAGCGCTTCGACAGCGGCGAACCCGTTGCCAATCCAGTTGCAAAGGCAGCATGATGGCAAGCAAGGCCAACACCAACATTTTCGATGAACTCTTGGCCAGCGGCGCAGAAGTGCTGATCGATGCGGCCACGCTCGATTATTACGCGCATGACGTCTACGAACGCGGTGCCGACCTGACGGCGGTCGTGCGCCCGCATGACAAGGGTGAACTAGCCGCATCGGTCGCAACCGCAACCGCGCACGGCCTGCAAGTCATCCCGCGCGGCGGTGGCATGAGTTATACCGGAGGCTACACGAGCAAGACGGCAGGCGCTGTCCTGTTTGACCTCGCCAAGATGGACCGAGTGCTCGACATCAACGAAAGCGACATGACGGTAACCGTTGAACCCGGATGCACCTGGGCGAAGCTGCAAGAGACGCTGAAGCCCAAGAGCCTGCGTACACCGTTCTGGGGAACGCTGTCCGGTATTTATGCAACGGTCGGCGGCGGCATGAGCCAGAACAGCATCTTCTGGGGCTCCGGTCGCCACGGCACTGCTGTGCAAAGTTGCGTCTCGCTGGAGGTTGTGCTGGCTGACGGCACGATCATGCAAACAGGCAGCGATTTCTCCCGGCCCTACGGCCCGGATCTGACCGGATTATTCCTCGCCGATACCGGCGCGATGGGGATGAAGGCAAGCATCACGCTGCGCCTCGTCCCCGAAGCTAAGGCGCATGGCTATGCGAGCTTCACCTTTGACACCCATGCGCAAGTGCTGTCCGCCATTGGCGATATCGAACGCGCCGGAATTGCGACCGAATGTTTTGGCTTTGACCCCAATCTGAATGCGATCCGGATGAGGCGCGACAGCCTAGCGACTGATGCCAAGCAGTTGGTCAGCATGATGAAAAAGCAGGGCTCGGTGCTCAAGGCGCTAACGGAAGGCGCGAAGGTCGTCGCCGCTGGCCGCAATTTCATGGAAGAAGCCAGCTTCTCGCTCCACGTGCTCGCCGAGGGCCGCATCCAGGAAGCGGCAGACGCCGACATATCCGAAGCCCGCCTCATTGTGGCGAAGCATGGCGGCAAGGAAACCGAGAACACCATTCCCAAGATTGTCCGCGCCAACCCCTTTTCGCCCCCCAATTCGATGCGCGGGCCGGAGGGCGAGCGCTGGGCCCCGATCCATGGGCTGGTGCCGCACAGCAAGGCAGTTGCCTGCTATCAGGCGATCCTCAACCTGTTCGCACAACATCAGGACGAAATGGATGCGCTCGGCGTCCATCACGGCACGTTGATCGCAGCGGTCGGCGGTAGCGGTACAGTGATCGAGCCCTGCCTCTACTGGCCCGACGCCAGCAATCCCTTCATCGATGATATGATCGAGGATGCCCATCTGGCAAAGCTACCTAATTTGCCACACAATCCCGCCGCATGGGCCTTGGTACAGAAACTGAAACAGAAGATTGTCGATCTCTTTTTCGAGCAGGGCGCGATCCATTTCCAGATTGGCCGCACCTATCGCTACCAAGATGGACTTGACCCGCGCGCTATGAAACTGCTCAAAGCAGTTAAAGACCATCTGGACCCGCAGAGTAAAATGAACCCGGGGTCGCTGGGGTTATAAAGGTGAAGAAATTTGGAACTCGAACGACGACAGGCTTTGGCAGCAATGTTGGTTTCGGCGCTTCCGTTTCCGTTGGAGGCCGCCCCCTTGTCAAATAATGAGTCTGATAAGAAGACCTATGCCGCTGTTGCACTTCAGATCGCAGCGCGCTCGATAGAGAAAGCGCCTGACCGCGCAGCGGCACGCAAGCAAATGCTGGCGATGATCCCGGAGATTGGCGCAAAGCTGAGGTCTTCAGTAATTTTCATCCAGCAATATGGCGGCGCGCCGGTGAAGCTCGCGGTGCTGCCCGAATACGTCTTGACCAGCTATCCGGGGCGCATCTCTATCCCGGACTTTGCTGAAAAGGCAGCACTCGAAGTGGACGGGCCAGAATATGAGGCGCTGGGCAAAATCGCGCAGGAGCAGAAGCTATTCCTGTCGGGCAATGCCTATGAGGCGGACAAGAATTTTCCCGGCATCTATTTCCAGACCTGCTTCATCATCGGGCCCAATGGCAATGTCGTGCTGCGTTATCGCCGATTGAACTCGATGTTCGCGCCGACGCCGCATGATGTCTGGTCGAAATATCTCGATATTTATGGGCTAGATGGCGTGTTCCCGGTGGCGAAGACCGAGATTGGCAATCTCTCGGCAATCGCCTCGGAGGAAATTCTCTACCCTGAAATCGCCCGCGCCCATGCGCTGCGCGGGGCGGAGATTTTTGTGCACAACTCGTCCGAGATCGGATCGCCCATCGCAACGCCCAAAATGATCGCCAAACGCGCCCGGGCCTTTGAGAATATGGCCTATGTTATCTCAGCCAACACGGCGGGCATCCTCGACACCGGCATCCCAGTCGGCGGCCCGGACGGCAATTCGATGGTGGTCGACTGGAAGGGCAATGTGCTCTCGGAATCGAACAGCGGGGAAACCTTCACCGCCTTTGCCGATGTCGATATCGCGGCCCTGCGCGCAGCGCGCCGCAAGCCGGGCATGACCAATATGCTGGCGCGCCAACGCAATGCCCTGTTCGCCGCTGCCTATGGTACCGACAGCCATCAGCAAGCCAATGGCCTGATTGATGGTGGGGCTGTAAAAGTGCCCGATCGCGACTATTTTATGAGAACGATGGAGGCGACCATCGAGCGCCTCGCCAAGGATGGCCTGATATGAGCAAGAAAAACCAAGCCCCAGTCGATGTAGCCCCGCCCTATCAGGCGGTGGCCCGGCACGGCGTATCGCCCAAACCCAGCCATGACGAGGCCGCGCGGTTCGACTTTCTGGCGAACTTCAACAAGGTGCTTTCTGGCACCCTCGGCCCGGGCAACAAGCTGGCCTATGACAAGCGCGTGCTGCCCACCTTCAAGAAAGAGCATGGCCGCGAGCCAAAGGATCGCTTTGAGATTCGCCATGCGATGAACAAGGATCCGTTCCACCAGATCTGGTCCGCCAGCAAGCGCAATTCGATGGAGATGCGGCAGCAAAATGGTCGCGCGATGGTGTTGCGGCAGCTAGATGAGCTTGATGCCAAGGCACGCGCCCTCAATGAAAGCGTGCCCGACACGCTGGAGCTCAATCCCGATGTGCAGGTTCCGCGCTATCAGGCAGCAGTCGATATTCATTGTATGCCCGGCAGCTATCATGGCGAGGAACGCCCCGGCGATGTCTCGGCAGGCGCCAATTATGACTGCGGCATTTTCGCGACCACGGCAGGCGGGCTTGGCGCGCTATCCGATGGCGGCGGCGCGGCGCTCGCCGATTGGATCAGGAAAGAGCGGCCCGGCTGGACGCCAAGGCGCATCCTCGATATTGGTTGCACCATTGGCCATAATATCGTGCCAGTGGCCCTAGCCTTCCCAGAAACCGAAATCATAGCAATCGACACCGCCGCTCCATCGCTGCGATACGGCCATGCCCGGGCGCAATCGCTCGGCGCCAAGAATATCAAATTCATCCAGATGAATGCCGAAGACCTGTCACGCTATGAGTACGGTCATTTTGACTGGGTGCAGACAACCATGTTCCTGCACGAAACCAGCGGCAAGGCGCTGCCCCGAATCATCGAGGAGGGATATCGTGTGCTGGCCGAGGGCGGGCTAATGCTGCATCTGGAACAGCCACAATATTCGGACGAAATGCCGCTTTATGAGCAGTTCATCCGCGACTGGGATGCGTTCAACAATAATGAACCCTTCTGGTCAGCCATGCACGCACTTGACCTGAAAGGCATCATGCAGAAGTCGGGCTTTGCCAAGGAAGAGTTGTTCGTCACCGGCGTGCGCGCGGTAGTTGACCGCAGCATCTTCCCAGAAGCACCAACCGGTGAAGCCGAAGACCATGGCCGCGCGGCGGTATGGAACGCTTATGGCGCGTGGAAGGGCGGCAAGCCTGCATGAGCGATAGCCCACTCGACTGGATGGCGCTTGCGAACAAGAAGGCCAAAGGCAAGCGGCCTGAGTTTTTCGATGAGCCCGAAGACGACCGGATTTACTCGATCCTGATCGCGCTGGTCGGCGAGGTTTCAGTATTGCGCACCCGGCTCGATACGGTCGAGCGTCTCCTTGACGAGAAGGGCACAATCAGCCGCGACGACATCGAAAATTTTGCACCCAACCGCGAGGCCGGCTTTGAACGCGGCGCGCTGATCCGCGAATATATCCTGCGTGTGATGCGCGGACCGATTCAGGCGATGGAGTCCCTGCAAGAACAGGAGCCCCCGATTGAAGACGTGAGCCGGGAACTTAAAGAAATTTAGGTCAAGCCGCGAAGCGCCTTACTATTCTGGTTTTTCGGGATTAAACTCATAAATCTCTAGCAGGTGCCCGCTGGGCGCGCGAAGATTCATTTGCTTCGACTTGCCGGATGGCGATGCCCCCAAATGCTTGGCCACTGCGCCCGCTTTCAATGCGCGCTGGTATAGGGCGTCAATGTCCTTTGCCTCAAAAATGAGAACCACGCCGCCATAAGCGACGGGTTTAGCCGCAATTTCCAAGTCATGATATCCGTCTTGCTTCACTTCCAGCAATGCGATCCCGGCACCTTGGGGTGACTGCAAGCGTGCAAAGCGCACGTCTGCCTGATCGCTCCAGCCGATCGCCTTATTTTCCGCTTTGGGTAGAATCACAGGTTCGATAACGACTTCAAACTTCATAATATCACGCCAGAATGCCATGGATGCATACATATCTTTGATGACCAATGCCGTTCGATCAAAGCGTGCCGTTCCCTTATCTTGAGCGAGAGCCGGCCCAGCGATCAGACAAACGGCGACAAATGCCAAAAGAATTTTACGAAAGATATGTTGCACTACCCGCACCAATTCATCTTGCTTCTCAGAAGGGTTTAACCGCCCCCAGAAAACACACTCCCGCGATGGTGATCCAGTAGATATAGGCAGCAATGCGCGCCTGCCCGATTTCGCGGGTGAGTGCGGCTTCCTGGGCCTCATCGGGCCCCATCGCCAATATCCGGAACCGCTCGGTCCAGCGGCGCATGACAAGGCGCAGGAACAGGCCAATGCAAAGCGCAAAGGCATAGAGGATCATCTTGGCCGGATACCAATGATTGCCCTCTCCGCTCTGGATCGGGCCGCTGCCACCAAAAGCCATGAGGCTGGTGATGACGAGTGCGGCAATCAAGGGATAGCGAAGATACTCCTCAATGCGCGTTACCTTGATGCCGATATCGGTCTCGCGTTTGATAAAGGCGGTCCATGTCATTCCCAGCCAGACCGCGAAGAACAGCCACATCAGCCAGATGCTTGCCCCCTCCAGCATCGGAACAAACCCAAAAAGCTTGCCCATATGCAGCCCGAGCGGCAGCAACAGCACAATGCCTGTGCGCGCCAATATGTCGATGCGGTAAGCCGTTTCCATATGCCGCTTGCGCTCGTCCAGCGGCAGCTTGTGGTTGGTGACATGATAGCTGGTCTGGAACACACCCCATTCGCCGCCCAGCCAATAGACCATCGCCAATATATGGATCCAGCGCAGGATCGCCAATTCATTCGCCGCCAGAAATTCCATTTTTCCGCTTCTCCCAAATTCCCTATCGCTTATTTGTCCGGACAACTTTGACTTGGCAAGCGAAAAATGTGCGCTATGGATTAAAAGGAAGGAGAGCGGCGCATGAAACACCGGATTATCGAAGGGCGTTTGGAATATACCTCGCGCAAGCCCAGCATGGAGGGGAAGAATCGCGGCTTTGAAAGCTTCATGTTCACCCATCATGGCGATGGCAAAGTGATCATGCGCGCGCATTGCGAGATTTACGAACCCGACCCGATGGTGATGCGCGATATCGTCTACGCCATGGACGAGCATAAGCAGCCGATGAACCTCCACGTCCATTTGACGGTCGGCGATGAATTTATGGGCTCAGGCTGGATGCGCTTTGATGGCGAGCATATCGAATGCGAGAGCTTCGGTCCCTCCATCGGCCGCCTGTCGGAAAAGGTGAGGGCCGAATTGCCGATGGCGGGCTTTGGCACGCACCCGATCGTATCCGATGGCTATATGCTATCCTATCAGGACTGGGAAACGACCGATAAACGCCTGCTCAACTGCTATCTCCCCTCTCCCGACCACCGCGGCGCAACCCCGCCGCAAATCGCACAAGTTAAAATCGGCGCGCTTTATCTGGGCAGGGAGGAAGTGACTGTTGCGGCAGGTACATTCCAGTGTAGGCACTTCCAGTTCACCGATGATCCCAGCATCGTCCCCGGCACAGGCGGCATGGCCGGCGAGCACCCGCCCTATGATGTCTGGATCACCGATGATGAGGACGGCATTTTCGTCCAGGGCGGCGTGGGTGGCTATATGATGACTTGGTATGAGTTGGTGGAGCTACGGCGCTAAAATATTCTCGACAGAATTTGGCGCATTGCTTCTTCAATGACAAATATTCTCTGTCGATCAGCATCTGAAATGTACACTTCCCTAGCGCCGGTTTTTCGATATTCATGATAAATATCATAGCGTTCTCGGGCAAGTTGAACAAACTTGTGCGCCTCGAGATCATCAGCAGCGACGTCGAATAGGTTCTTTTTCGGCTCGTTCGGGTCAAAAACCTGATTTGGGTCTGGCAAGAACAATATTCTGCGAGCCTGATTAATCTGAGGGCTTACGTCCAAAAGCTCTCAGTTGCGTTTGATCCAGACCCCATGATGTTCGGCCTCAAAGTAGATGTTGCCTAGCTACCAAATGGCCACCTGTACTGCACGGAGCCGCCTGCTCGCTCCATTTTCAATTTCACATTGTCGAAACAGAAACTCTGCTTTGCATCGCTGGATGGCTTTGAGTTCACAAAGATGGGACGACCTGACGCTATGGATGCACAAAATGCTGCAAGCCGAGGCGAAATAGTCTTAGGAACAGTATTCATCATGTGAAAGTGATCATCACCTTGCCCATGTGATTGCCGCTGGCCAAATGGGCGTAGGCGGCAGGAGCGTCGTCGGAAGCGAAACGGCCGTCGACCAGCGGCTCGATGCCCTTTTCGGCGACCAGATTGAGCATCTCTTGCATCATCGCGCGGCTGCCTGAGGTGATTCCTTTCAGCGTCAGGTTTTTGCCCAATATGCCGGACATATTGGGGGCTTTGTCCATCATGCCCGCAAGACCACCAATCAGGGCAATGCGCCCATTGGGGGCGCTGGCATCGATGGTTTGTTCAATGCTGGCGAGGCCAACGGTATCGACGACAATATCCGCAGCGCGGCCTCCAGTGGCTTCGAGAAGCGCCTTGGGCCAATCGCTATGGCTGCAATAGTTGACGGTAAAGTCGGCGCCTATTGCGCGGCATGTCTCCAGCTTTTCATCGCTCGACGACGTGATGGCGACTTGGGCGCCCATGGCCTTGGCGAGTTGCAGGGTGACGATGGACACCCCACCTGTTCCAGGAGCCAGAACGAGATCGCTGGGTTTCAGTCCGCCAAAGGAAACCATGCAATGCCAAGCCGTGGTGGCTGCAGCGGCTAGCGTTGCAGCGCTTTCAGTGTTGACATTGTCCGGCACGACAATCGCGGCGTCCGCCGGAATGGTGATATATTCGGCCAGCCAGCCATTGCGGCTGATCCCCAGATCCTGCGCGAAGATGGCCGGGCTGTAGAGGCCGTCTATCCAGCTGACAAAATGCGGTGCGACAATCCGCTGGCCTTCGCTGAAGCCTGAGACTGCGTTGCCCATGCCAACAATCGTGCCGACGCCATCGGATAGGGGAACGCGGTCCTCCGGTTTGATCGCACCATATTGCCCCTTGAGCGCGAGCAGGTCGCGGTGGTTGAGGCAGGCGGCATGCACCTTCAGCAGCAACTCATTAGCGGCGGGCTCGGGTATCGGGCGATTGGCGGAACGCAGGCTCGCCAGGCCATCCTGCGGACCCATTTCAAATGCCCTCATCATCTCTTTGACCCTTCAGCAAAAGCAGCGATTGGCGCGGGAGCCCCCGCCTGTTTGATAATCGCCTGCCGCCGGAAGAAACGCATCAGGCCGCTGTCACCCATCCGGCTTGCGCCCATGCCGGATAGGCCGAAACTGGATTTCTCCGCTTCCCAGACCATTGAGGTGAGCGAGCCATCGTTCAGCGAAACACCGCCGACATTCAGGCGGATGCCAACCGCTTCGGCTTCCTCCAGCGTCCCGGCGATCACTGCGCCTGAGAGACCGTAGATCCCGTCATTGGCCATCATCAGTGCCTCTTCCACGCTGTCAAAGGCGCGGACGGGAATAACGGGGCCAAAGGTTTCCTCGGCAATGACCGACATTTGCCGCGTCACGTTGGAAATGACGGTGGGCCGCAGGTACATCCCGCCGCCCAGATTTTCCACCTTGCCGCCGCAATGTACCTCGGCACCCTTGGCAATGGCATCATCAATTTGAGCTTGAACAATGGCTGCCTGTTTGGCAAATATGAATGGCCCGATATGCCCGTGATTGATGTCCGGATAGTTCAGCTCCACCTTTTCGGCTTTTTCGACCAACGCGGTCATGAAGGGGTCGAAAATTTCCTTTGCGACAAAGACCCGTTCAATCGATTGGCAGGCTTGGCCGGTGTTGACGATGGAAGCGCGGAGCGCGGTTTCGGCTGCCTTTTCCGGATTGGCACTGGCGAGGATGATCATCGGATCCTTGCCGCCCAGTTCGAGACTGACGGGTATGAAGGCTTTGGCTGCGGCCTCACAAACCTTGCGGCCGGTGGCGACGGAGCCAGTGAAAGCGACATAGTCCATAAGCGGAACGAGTGCCGCGCCGGTTGCACCATCGCCTTCGACAAGCGACAGCACATCAGTCAACTCCGGTACTTCGGCCACTGCCGCCATCAGCGGGCGGATGAAGCGGGGGGTGACTTCAGATGGCTTGATGATCGCCGCACAGCCCGCCATTAGGGCGGGCACCGCGTCGATCAGCGCGAGCGTGAGCGGAAAGTTCCATGGGCTGATTACCCCCACCAGCGAATAGGGCATCAACCGCGTATTGGTAGTGATCGTCGGGTGGACGGTCTGATAACCCGTCACGCTATGCCGGGCGATCAGCTCCGGCGCGGCTTTGGCCCAACGCGCCAGCGAGCCCGGGATACCCGCCGTCTCCATTTGGCTGATCGCTTTGCGCCCGGTATCATTAGTCAGCGCGTCCGCAATCGCCACATGGTGCTTGCCAATCGCTTCGCCCAATTTCATCAGGGTCGCGCCGCGTTCTTCGGGCGGACGAGCAGCCCAGCCCTTTTGCGCCTCCCGCATCCGGGCGGTCAGCTTGGCCAGCGCATCCGCATCCAGAGGATCGATCTCATAATCCGCCTTGCCGGTGCGTGGGTTGATGACTTTCATGGCTGCTTCTCCCACGCATCCACAATCTCGCCACCGGTTGCGAACCATGCGTCATCACGCGCCCGCAAATCGCCGAGCAGCTTTTCAAAGGCATCAATCCGGTATGGCAGGCCAATGATATAGGGCGTGATATGCATCGGCAGCATACGCCCACCAAATTGCGCGGCTTCTTTCGCCAACCAGTCATAGGCATCGCGCGTGCTCTCAGCATAGCTGTCCGCCGATTTCTGCTGCACCGTAATGATCTGCCGGTCGGACAGCTCGTGATTCAACGGCAAGTTGATCAGGCCATTGTTGAACCGGTATGGCAGTTCATCATTCACCCAATCGCAGCAATATTTGACGCCTGCTTCCACAAGCAAATCGGGCGTGTGCCAGCTCTGCGAGCGCGCGATGGAGGCCCAGCCCTGCGGACGCGCACCAGTCGCCTTTTCCAAAGCATCGAGCGAAGTCGAGATCAGCGCTGCTTCCGCCCCTTCGGCCATGCCGCTGGCGATTGTGCCGTTCATGTCGGTTGAGTGCGCAATAATCTCATGCCCGCCCGCGATGATGTCAGCTACCAGTTCGGGATAACGCTCAGCATTCGCGCTGTTAGTCGCAAAGCTTGCCGTCACGCCCGCCTTGGTGAAGGCATCGAGCAGACGGTACACGCCGATCCGCGTGCCATATTCGCGCGCGGTATAGTGGCGGTAATCGGGATAGGCGGTTTGCATATGTCCCGGCGCGCGGAACGGCGTGTCGCTAGGGGTAATCGGGAACCACTCCAGACTGACGCAGAGCCAAATCGCCACTTTGCGGCCAGCGCCCCAGTCGACCGGCTTGCGCTCATGCATGGCCGACCAAGTATAAAGCTCATGGTCATAGCCATGGCGGCGTTTTGGATATTCGGTGTAGGAGGCGTCCAGGGTCATACCTGCGCTCTCCATGCGTCGACAATATCGCCCGCGCGCGCAAGCCAAGCGCGGCCATCCTTGGCGATATGCTCCAGCGCTTCCTCAAAGGGACCAATGCGGTGTGGCTGACCAATCAGATAGGCGTGCAGCGGAATGCACATCACCGTGCCACCTTCGGACGCCAGCCGCTCAAATTGCCGCACCAGCGTGTCGGCATATTCCCGGCCAGACATGTTGTAGACGAAGAAGCCATAATGGTCGTTGACCTCGAGGCTGTAAGGGATCGACACCAGATCGCCGGTTGCCGTTTTCACCGCCTGAACCTGATCATCATGGTAGAGGTCGCAAGTGTAATCGAAATCATATTCGGCCAGCAGGTTCAGCGTGCGCGGCGTGTGTGTGAGCGCGGGGGCGAGCCAGCCGCGGATGCGCTGTCCGGTTGCATCCTGCACGGTCCGAATCGAATCCTCGATGATCGAGCGTTCCTGCGCCTCGCTCATGTCATAGCTGTAACGGGTGTTGTAAATGCCGTGGCTGAAAAACTCCCACCCGCGCGCGACGCCATCGGCGACCACCTTGGGATGATGCTGGCACAGGGCGACTGACAGCGAAACCGAACCCGGAAAGCCATGCCTGCTCATCACCTCGGCCATGCGCCAATGCGAAACGCGGTTGCTGTGATCGCGGTGGCTGTAGCCGACCACATCGGGATGCGGCTTTGCCCACGGCTTGCGCTTGGGATGGACCGGCGGGTCTATCTCATAATATTCCAGATTAGGGGCAACCCAAACGGCGCAGGTCTTGCCCTCGGGCCATACGATCTTCTTGCGCCCGCGATAAGGCGCATAGTCGTAAAGCCCAGGATCCTTCGCCCCCTCCAGCATCAACGCGCCTCCAACCAGTCGATGACGGTCTGAACTGGTTCGGCATCGGCATATTTGATCTGCAGGTCGGTCAGATTGGCGAAGTGATAGCTTTCATGCTTGTCTGCACAGGTTTCTATAGGGACGATGGTGCGATAGCCGTGAGAAAGCGCATCGACAGCGGTCGCGCGAACGCAGCCGGAGGTCGAGCCTCCCGTCACAACCACCGTGTCAACGCGGTGCCAGGTCAGAAAGCTCGCCAGCGGTGTTTCAAAAAACATGCTCGGCATCCGCTTCGTATATTGCAGATCACTCGCATGAATATCGCAGCGCGGATCGAATTTGTGCCGTTCGGAGCCATATTTGATATTCTGCAAACTGTCCTCAGTGTCGGTCCGCGTGCCCCAGACACCGGCATCATCGGCATTGTCCATATAGCCAACCTGGCTCCAGACCACCGGCATTCCCTTTTCACGGGCGAGCCGTGAGATGGCGTTCACATATTCTATCTGCCGCGGATCGGTTTCATAGGCGGTCTTGAACATATCGACGCGCGTATAGGCCTGCTGAAAATCGACGTTCAAAATGGCGAGCTTCTCGCCAAAGCCAAATTTCTTGCGCGCAGGATTGGCCATCAACTCTTCAAACAGCTGCTTTGCCGTTTTACCATCGCTGATCATTTTCGTTCCTATCATACTCATGCTAAACGTCACTCCTGCTTGCATACTCCTTGACCACTCGCTAACGAAAAGTCGAGTAGAATTTGTCCGGACAAACTTGTGAATATGAAGATTACACGCCACTATCTTACAATCAATGGGCGCCGAGTCCATTACCGCCGTGCGGGCAAAGGCCCGCCGCTGCTAATGGTGCATCAAAGCCCGCGTTCGTCATCAGAATATGAGCCGCTGATGCAGGAATGGGGTGCGCATTTCACTTGCATCGCACCCGATTTGCCGGGTTTCGGACATTCGGAACCTCTAGGCATCGCCAATCTGACAATCGAAGATATCGCTGATAGCTTGATGGCCTTCGTCGATGCGCTGGGCATCGGCCCTGTGCCTGCCTATGGCTTTCATACAGGCGCAATTGTGTTGATGAGCGCAGTGCGGCGGTTTCCAGAGAAGTTTACGGCCCTTGCTGCAGTTGGCTATCCCATCTTGAATGAACAAGAGCGGGAGATTTTGGGGGATGCCTATATCCCTCCGAACCCGGCCAAGCCCTTTGGCGAACATCTGGTCTGGATGTGGAACCGGATATTAGAGCAAAGCTGGTACTTCCCCTGGCACCGGCAGGACCCGAAAACGCGCATGCCCTTTGCGCATGACAATCCGGAGCTGGTCGCGCTGATCGTCGATGACATGCTGAATTGCAATGATGCCTATCGGTTCGGATACCGCGCAGCGATTGAGGCGCAGAATGACATTCCCGCAGCCGATGCCGAGGCGCCGCCTGCCCTGCTCAACGGATATGTGGGCGATCCGCTGACCGTGCATATGGAGCGGACTGGGCTGCTTCCCAAAGGCTGGCATAAAAGCACCCAAGCGAATCCTTTGGAGCAACGCGCCGCCAGCCTTGACTTTCTTCTGACGCAACGGGCGGGCGATGAAGCTGGGCCGCTTCCCGAAGATGGGCATCAGGGTTTTCTGCCAGTCAAAACGCCGCTCTTCGAAGGCCTCATTCATTGGCGTGCTTCTGGCGATCCAAAGCGATTGCATATCCATGCGCCCGGGAAAGAATTGGGCATGGCGGATGTTTCCGATGCCATAGAGATCGACATGCCCGGACACGGCTTGGCCGACAAATGGAAGGGCGCTGCTCCAGCCGACTGGCACGCTTGGCAGGACGTCATTGATGCTGTCGCGGCGCATTTCGGCATAGCAAAAACCAGCTTTGATCCGCCCGCAAAGGGCGATATCGACAGGCTTTACCCGGACCTAAGCCCGTCCCGCTTCGGCCATCATCTGACTGAGGCTTGGGGCATTGTGCGCGCGGCCCATATCTTTGAACCTTGGTATGAAGCCAATGCTGCGTATGCGGTTGATTTCGATCCCAGTGATCTCGAACCCGAGCGGCTAGTCATTGAACACCGAGCATTAATCCGGGCCGTATCGGCAAAACAACTTGCCATGGCGCTCAGCAACAAATGAATTTCTTAGCAAGAAAGGCTCTCTCCCATGACCAATATCCGTGAAGCCATGCCGCTGCTCGCCCGCCATGAAGGCGTATGGGACGGTGTGTATAGCTATTTCAACGACCAGAATGAGAAGACCGACGAGCATAAGAGCCGCCTGATCTGTCGCTTTCCCGACGATGGACCCTATCCTTATCACCAGACCAACCACTATTTGTGGGACGACGGCCGCACCGAAATCCGCGAGTTTCCGGCTGAGTATCGAGATGGGCGCGTCTGGTGGGACAATGATCTGATTCAGGGCTGGGCAGCCGAAGTGCCGCTCGATGAATTTAACCGCACGGTGATGTTGTATTGGCAGCGCACTGGCGATCCATCGCTTTATCTGTATGAGATGATCCAGCTGGCCGACAGCGGCGTTGACCGTTGCCGGACCTGGCACTGGATCCGGAACGGCGTTTTGGAGACTCGCACTTCGATTCAAGAAAAGCTGGTAACGCGCGATTGGCGCTCGTTGGAGGGGCAGACTGGTTAAGGCACAGACCCTTTTTGAAAAAATCTGGAATACCCATGTCATCGTCGATTTGGGTGGTGGCTCCGCATTGATCGCCATCGACCGGATTTTCCTGCATGAAAGGACAGGCGCTGCGGCGTTGAATAGCATGGCAAGCGCTAACCGCGCGGTGGTCGATCCGACGCGCGTCTTTGCGGTGATGGATCATATCGTAGATACGCGACCCGGACGCGGTGACAAAACGATGATGCCCGGCGGTGATACTTTCATCACCGAAACCCGCGCCGCATGCCATGCGGCAGGGATCACGCTGTTCGATGTCAATGACCCCGATCAGGGTATCACTCATGTCATTTCGCCCGAGCTCGGTATCGTCTTGCCGGGCTGCACTTTGGTCGCGCCTGACAGCCACACTTGCACGCAAGGTGCTTTCGGCGCGCTAGCGTGGGGCATTGGCTCATCCGAGGCAGAACATGCCATGGCAACTGGCACGTTGCGCGTCGCCAAGCCGAAAACGATGCGGGTGACTTTCAGCGGGAAATTGACTGCGCGCGTGACCGCGAAAGATATGATTCTGCACTTGCTCGCCGATTATGGCGCAGGCGGCGGCAAAGGGTATGTCGTAGAATTTGCAGGCGAAGCGATAACCGCGCTCGACATGGAAGCGCGGATGACATTGTGCAATATGGCGACCGAGCTTGCCGCATTTTCCGGGATAATCGCACCCGATGCGGCTACGCTCGACTATCTCAAAGGCCGCCGATACGTGCCTGACCCGCTTCCTGATTGGGGAGATTTGCGAAGCGACGATGGCGCATTATTCGATTGCGAAATCAATATTGATGCTTCCGCCATTGAACCAATGGTGAGTTGGGGAACTTCGCCCAGCCATAGCATCTCGTTATTAGGCACTGTCCCCGATAACGCCGACGTGAAAGCTTTGGCTTATATGGGGCTGACAACGGGGCAAAGGCTTGCGGACTTGGCAATAGACGTTGCCTTTATCGGGAGTTGCACTAACTCGCGCATCTCCGACCTCCGCCGCGCGGCGACTTTGGTAAAGAGCAAAAAGGTCGCCGAAGGCGTTCTGGCATTGGTCATCCCCGGCTCGTCGTCGGTCAAACGCGCCGCAGAAGCTGAGGGGTTAGACAAAATTTTCACTGATGCGGGGTTTGAATGGCGCGAAAGCGGTTGTTCGTTGTGCTTCTTCGCAGGCGGTGAGAGTTTTCCGCCGGGTAGCCGGGTCATTTCCTCAACCAACCGCAATTTTGAGGGTCGCCAAGGCCCGGGCATTCGCACGCATATCGCCAGCCCGGAGGTGGTTGCCGCGAGCGCGATTGCGGGCAAGATAACGGTACCATGAAGCCATTCACCATGCTCACCTCCATCGTTGCACCCTTGCCGCGCGATAATGTCGATACCGATGCAATTATCCCGTCACGCGAAATGACAAGCACGAGCAAGACGGGCCTTGCCGACGGATTGTTCGCGCCATGGCGCTATATCAACTCAGCTGCGCGCACGCCCAATCCGAATTTTGTCCTGAACCAACCGGAATATCACGGCGCGCAAATCCTTGCCAGCGGCGCCAATTTTGGTTGCGGATCGAGCCGCGAACACGCGGTCTGGGCGCTGGCTGAATATGGTATCAGCTGCGTCATTGCCGAGAGCTTCGCGCCGATTTTCTACAACAACTGCATCCGCAACGGCATAGCGCCCATTGCTTTGCCACGCACTGTCATCGGAACGCTTGCTGGCGGCGCGGCAACCGTTGACCTTGCCGCGCAGACGGTGAACGAGCACGCCTTTGATATTGAGGCAGAGGCCAAGATGATGTTGCTCGAAGGACTGGACGCCATCGACCTAACCCTTAAACATCGCGACGCCACAGCCGCGTGGCAGGCCAGAGACCGGGCCGCGCGGCCATGGATTTATCTGGAGAAACACCCATGACCAAAATTCTCGTGTCAGAGGTCGGGCCGCGCGACGGCCTGCAATCGACTAGTCGGATTATGCCGCTGGAGGCCAAAAAGGCGTGGATCAAAGCCGAGGCCGAAGCCGGCGTGCGCGAAATAGAGGTCGGCAGCTTTGTGCCGCCTTCGCTATTGCCGCAGATGGCAGACACCGCAGAAGTTGTCGCGTTCGCGAAAACCATCAACGGCCTAAATGTGGTCGCGCTTGTCCCCAACGCGCAGGGCGCAGCGCGCGCGGCGGAGGCAGGCGTGCACGGTATGTCGATCCCCTTTTCGATGTCGGAAACGCACTCGATCAAAAATGTGCGTAAGTCACATGCGGAAATGATCGGCGAAATCCGCGCTGTTGCCGAGATTGCAAAGGCAGCGAACATCCACTTTTCGGTGAGTCTGTCCACCGCCTTTGGCTGCACAATGGAAGGCGCGGTCGACGAAGACAATGTCGTTCGCCTCGCCGAAAAGGCAGCGGAAGCCGGCGCGATGGAGCTCAGCCTCTCGGATACCACTGGTTATGCCGACCCCGCGCAGGTCAGGCGGCTGGTGCGCAAAGTCAGGGCAGCAGTGGGTGCCGACAAGATGACCACGCTCCACCTGCACAATACGCGCGGCCTTGGCCTTGCCAATGCGCTTGCGGGGCTTGAGGAAGATATTACCACGCTCGATGCGTCATTGGGCGGCATCGGCGGCTGTCCGTTCGCCCCCGGCGCGTCGGGCAATATAGTGACCGAGGACTTGGTCTTTATGCTGAACAGCATGGGATGTGACACCGGCATCGACCTCGAAAAGCTGCTTAACGTGCGCGAGATAGTTACTGCCGCTTTGCCGGGCGAACCGCTTTACGGCTTCACACCAGGCGCTGGCCTGACGCTCGACTATGCGCAAAGGGGTAAGGCATGACCGGACCGACACCTCTTGCCGGCCTAAAGGCCGTCGAGTTCACACACATGGTCATGGGGCCGACGGTGGGCCATGTTCTCGCCAGCCTGGGCGCAGAGGTGATCCGTGTTGAGCCTATCGGCGGCGACCAGACGCGACGTTTGTTGGGATCGGGCGCGGGCTATTTCCCGATGTACAACCGCCACAAGCAGTCGATCTGTCTCGACCTCAAGTCCGAAGGCGGGATGGTGGTTGCGCGCAAGCTGTGCGAACGCGCCGACATATTGGTTGAGAATTTCCGTCCCGGCGCGCTGGACCGGCTTGGACTAAGTTACGAAGCATTAAGCGAGACCAACCCCCGCCTGATTTACTGCTCGGAAAAGGGCTTCCTCCCCGGCCCCTATGAAGAACGTACAGCGCTCGATGAGGTCGCGCAAATGATGGGAGGGCTTGCCTATATGACTGGGCTGCCGGGCAAACCACTACGTGCCGGCGCAAGTGTTATCGATGTCGCCGGCGGCATGTTCGGGGTCATCGGGATCTTGGCGGCGCTCGAGGAACGGCACCGGACGGGCAAGGGGCAAAAGGTGATCTCTAGCCTTTTCGAAACCACCGTCTATCTTGTCGGCCAGCATATGGCGCAGTTCGCGGTTACCGGCAAAGCCGCCGCGCCAATGCCGGCGCGCGTGTCGGCCTGGGCGATTTATGATGTGTTCGAAACTAAGGACGATCCGGTTTTCATTGGCGTCGTCACCGATGCGCTATGGGAGAAATTCTGCAGGCTGTTTGGGCTAGATAAGCTTTGGGCCGACGATAGCATTCGCAAGAATAATGATCGCGTGCTGGCGCGCGACCGCATCATCCCACAGATCCGTGAACTGATTTCAGGCTTCACTCGCGCGGAGGTCGTTGCCAAGCTTGACGGTACCGGCCTACCTTTTGCGCCTATCGGTCGGCCCGAGGAAATGTTTGACGATCCGCATCTGGCGGCGTCGAAGGGGCTGGAGCCAGTGATGCTAGACGACGGGACCGAAACCCGGTTGCCGACGATGCCGATCCTGATGAATGGTAAGCGGCCCAGCGCGCGAGCGATAATGCCGCAACCCGGTGCTGACAGCCAGACGGTTCTGAACGCCTTGGGTTATGGCAGCGACGAAATCGAAACGCTGGTTTCGACGGGAGACGTCGGCATCACGTAAAGTGAAGTCGCCGGCACCCGATCTACGACACTGTTCGCCAGGCAGGTTATGTCGGCTCGGCTTGTGGCGAGGGTGTAAGGTTGACTATCTAGAGGGACATCGACTGGGAGAGTTTATAGCCTTTTTGAGAGAAATAAGCTCGGTCTATGGAAATAGGCCGGGCTCCTCTATTCATGAAGGTCTGCCAAGATCGTCTTGATCGCTAACGCTGCGTCGCCTGCCTTGAAGCTAAATAAGCAGCCATAGCATCAAGTGCCGCGCTTTATGACTGGCGTGCAGGCGAATTAACGTGTCCGGCATTTACCTGTAGTTGTGTTCTCGATCGAGCCATCTTCACGGTAGCGAATTTGCATGTTGTAGCCATCAGACGAAATCCAATTAATTCGCGCAGGGTACCATCTGCCGTCGCTCCACTGGCAGGTAACTCGGCTTCTTGCACGCCAATTAAACCTACGAACGCTGTAGGCCTGCCGGGTCTCCACAGATCCATCGTCGAAGCGGACCGTCACTACCGAGCCACTGCGCGATTCAATCACCCCTGGGTAATATTCACGACTGCCCTGCCAAGGGGACAACACCCAGTCGCCAACCTCCTGCGCCAGCGCAGCCGACGATAGACTAAACGC
>NZ_JARXAI010000060.1 GCF_029865925.1 Sphingorhabdus sp. | reverse complement strand
TACTGGTGATGTGTCCAGCCAAGGCAGGAAGAACAACAGCAAGATCGAACCAAACATCGCCAACACACCCATCAGCTTGGCCGGAACGATGATGATGCCCGTGAACGGAATGCCGAAGTCGACGGTGAACGCCTTCAAAATGGCGTAAAATGGCAAGAAATACCATTCAGGCACAATATGCGCTGGCGTCGACAGCGGGTTCGCCGGAATATAGTTATCTGGGTGACCCAACATATTTGGTGCAAAGAATGTCACTGCAACAAAGAAGATCAAGAAGACGCCCAGACCGAAGCCGTCCTTCGCCGTGTAATATGGGTGGAACGGAACAGTGTCCTGTTCGCCCTTGATGCTTACGCCCGTTGGGTTCGATGATCCTGGAATGTGTAATGCCCAAACGTGCAGGATGATGACGCCAGCGATGACGAACGGCATCAGATAGTGCAGCGAGAAGAAGCGGTTCAGCGCCGCTTGGTCAGGCGCAAAGCCGCCAAGCAACAACTGACGCAGTGGTTCGCCCACCAAAGGAATGGCGGAGAAGAAGCCAGTGATAACCTGCGCCCCCCAGAAGCTCATTTGGCCCCATGGAAGCACATAGCCCATGAACGCAGTAGCCATCATCAAAAGGAAGATTGTGACCCCAAGCAACCAGATCATTTCACGCGGCGCTTTATATGATCCGTAGAAAAGTCCCCGGAAAATATGAATGTAGACGACAATAAAGAAGAAGCTCGCGCCGTTCATGTGCGCGTAGCGCAAGAACCAGCCAGCATTCACGTCGCGCATAATGTGCTCGACGCTGTTGAACGCGCCGTCCACGCTTGCATAATAATGCATGGCAAGGACGATGCCGGTTACGATCTGGATAACCAAAGCGAAGCCCGCAAGGACGCCGAAGTTCCAAAAATAATTGAGGTTACGTGGCACAGGATATCCTGCGCCGAGTGAGTTAAAAACCAAACGCGGCAAGGGCAGGCGTTCATCGACCCACTTACTTACCGTGCCCTGCGGCTTATACTCTTGTGCCCAAGGGAAGCTCATAACGTTCTAGCTCCTCAACCGATTTTAACGACTGTGTCAGAAATGAATGCGAATTCCGGAACGACGAGATTTGTCGGGGCTGGCCCCTTCCGGACGCGCGCGGCGGTATCATAATGCGTACCATGGCATGGGCAGAAATAGCCGCCAAATTCGCCCTTAACTTCGCCAGCGGCAGCGCCCAAAGGCACACAGCCCAAATGGGTGCAGACGCCAAGCGTGATCAACCAATTTTCTTTGCCAGGCTTGGTCCGCTCGGCAAGTGTTTGTGGGTCACGCAATGAACCTACATCAACCTTGTTTGCCATGTCGATTTCGGCGGGCGTGAGGTTACGGATAAAAACAGGCTGTTTGCGCCAGCTGGTCTTGATCGACTGACCCGGCTGAATGGCGGCGACATCGACTTCGATAGAGGCCAAGGCTAACACGTCAGCGCTTGCGCTCATTTGCGAGACCAAAGGCATGGCGACCGCTGCGGCGCCAACGCCGGCAAAACTTACCGTTGCAATATGGATGAAATCGCGGCGACGCACGCCTTCACCCTCGGTTGTATCCTGAGCTGCGCTCACCGCAGGGGCTGCGGGCTTAACCTTGCTGGCTGCCTTCGCAGGCTTTTTTCCTGCGCCATTTGTCTTTTTGACTGTCGACATTATCTGTCCTTTTTGCGTCGCGGAACGGGCCCGCGCAATATCTTCAAAATCGTATCGCTTTGGCCATCCGTGCTCATTTCGACGCATGGCTAAGGCAATTCAGCGGTCTGATAGACGGCTTTCAAGCAATTTGCCAACAAGGAATTTAGCCGCCAATGTGACAAATGACGCCAGCTTAGTTGCATTTTACAAAACCAACGCAAATTGGCCGCAAAAACTTGCTTATAGCAACATAATGGGCCTAAAGGGCGCAAATGTTAAACGATTATTGTTGGAGTATACGCTATGGCGACGTGGACGCCGGACAGCTGGAGAGACGCAACGGGCATTCATATGCCTGTGTACAAAGACGCTGCTGCATTGGCTGCAACAGAACATACGCTGCGCAATTACCCGCCGCTGGTGTTCGCAGGTGAGGCACGCAACCTGACCGCGGACCTCGCCAAGGTTGCGGATGGCAAGGCATTCCTGCTGCAGGGCGGCGACTGTGCCGAGAGCTTTGCCGAGTTTCACCCCGACAATATTCGCGACACCTTCCGCGTTATCTTGCAAATGGCAGTCGTGCTAACCTTTGCTGGTAAGCTTCCCGTTGTGAAGCTTGGCCGGATGGCAGGTCAATTCGCCAAGCCGCGCTCCACGCCGACTGAAACGATCAATGGCGTTGAGCTGCCGAGCTATTTTGGCGACATTATCAATGATATTGAGTTCGTCGCCGAAGGTCGGGAACCCGACCCAGCGCGCATGGTCCGCGCTTACAGTCAGGCGGCGTCGACGCTTAATCTGCTGCGCGCCTTTTCCAATGGAGGCTATGCCAATCTGCAGCAGGTCAATGCCTGGACGCATGATTATATGGGCCGGTCTCCATGGGCGCAAAAGTATAAAGAAACGGCCGATCGTATCAGCGAGGCTTTGGCCTTTATGGAGGCGTGTGGCATCACGCCAGAGACCGTGCCGCAAATTAAGGGCACCAGTTTCTATACCAGCCATGAAGCTTTGTTGCTGCCTTATGAGCAGGCGATGACGCGACAGGACAGCCTGACCGGTGGATGGTATGACACATCCGCGCATTTCCTATGGATTGGGGATCGTACGCGGTTTGAAGGGTCGGCGCATGTCGAATTCCTGCGCGGTATCGGCAACCCGATTGGTATTAAGTGCGGGCCAAGTCTTGAGCCCGATGCCTTGCTGCGCATGCTTGACACCGTGAACCCCGCGCGTGCCGCAGGTCGCGTGACACTGATCTCACGTTATGGCTATGACAAGGTTGAGAGCGGGTTGCCGACATTGGTGCGCGCTGTGCAGCGTGAAGGGCATCCCGTCATTTGGTCTTGCGACCCGATGCACGGCAACGTGGTAAAATCGGCCAGCGGTTATAAGACGCGGCCGTTTGAGCGCATCCTGGCGGAGGTTCGCGGGTTCTTCGCGGTGCACCGTGCCGAAGGTAGTTTCGGTGGCGGCATCCATATCGAAATGACGGGTCAGAATGTTACCGAGTGTACGGGCGGCGCGGTCGATGTGACCGACGAAGGTCTGGCTGACCGGTACCACACGCACTGTGATCCGCGCTTGAACGCAGCACAGTCACTTGAACTGGCATTCTTGCTGGCTGAAATGCTGAACCAGGAAATGACTGAGCGCGCCAAAAAGGCAACCTAGGCTAGGCCAACCTTTTAGCACCTGCCGCGCCTTATGTTTTAAAAGACTCAAGCCGGTATTCATAGCCGAAAACCGTAACAATCCGAAAACCGTTCTGAAGCTGCAAGTCCAGCTTCGAACGGACGCGCGACACGTGCATATCCAGCGTGCGTGATGCCATGCTTTCCGGGGTTCTCCAGATGGTTTTGATGATGTTATTGCGGGATAATGTGCGATTGACGTTTTTGAAGAACATCTCGGCAAGCTCAAATTCTTTAGCGGTCAGGAGAATGGTCTTTCCATGCACGGTCACGCTCTGATCGAGCCTATTCATGAGGTAGAGTCCGCAGCTTATCTCGGTATCAAAGGCGCCAGTTGGAGCACTTTTGTGCAACAAGGCATTAACCCGCGCGGTAATAACGGAGCGGACTTCAGGCTTCGTAATATATTCATCCGCGCCTGCTGTTAACGCCTCTGTAATATCCCGCTTTGCCCTCGGTTGGTCATGATAATGACAGGAGGTCGTTTCGGTAGCGCCTTGCACATCCAATTGAAAAGGGGTGTGCCATTTTTGCTCTCAATATTCCAATCCAGAATAACAAGATCAAATATTTCGCGTGATATTGAATCGGAAAAAGCTTCGCCGTCATTGAAACCGACTGCGTCATGCCCCCGTTCTTCAATGATCTCTGTCAGGTGCACCACGACATCCGGCTGGTCGTCGGCAATAACTACTCTCATGACTTAATCCACCCTTCAGCAAGTGCCAACTCTTTGAACTAAAAAGGGTTAATAAGTCATGAATCATCCGGAAACTCGGAAAAGTTGAAACTTTTGCTCTGATTTACAGTGTCTTACGAAATTCGTTAGAATTTTTGTAAAGAATGGCTGGGGCGGCAGGGATCGAACCTGCGAATGGCGGCATCAAAAGCCGCTGCCTTACCGCTTGGCGACGCCCCAGCAAGCCAGTAATCTGGCCGTTGCGCGCGGCTTATATCGTGGTAATCCTATTGCGCAACAGCTTAATCGACGCGCTGCACCCAGCCATGGGTGTCTGCCGCAATTCCGCGCTGAATATCTACAAGTTTTGCCCGAATTTGCTGGGTCATCTGCCCCGCACCGCCTGCGCCGATGGTAAAGCTGCCCTGTGCTGACTGCACCTTTCCAACAGGCGTGACGACAGCAGCGGTGCCGCAGGCGAAGGTCTCAACCAATCGGCCCGATTCCGCATCCGCACGCCATTGGTCAATCGCGTAGCGTTCCTCACGCACAGTCAACCCCTGTTCCCGCGCTAGGGTCAGCACAGAATCGCGCGTGATGCCCTCCAGTATCGTACCGTCGGCTGGCGGGGTGATGATGGACCCATCATCGAACAAGAAAAACAGGTTCATGCCGCCCAGTTCTTCGACCCAGCGGTGTTCGGCTGCATCAAGAAACACAACTTGGTCGCAGCCTTGCTTAATGGCTTCCGATTGCGCCACGAGGCTTGCAGCATAATTGCCGCCGCATTTCGCTGCGCCAGTGCCGCCCGGTGCCGCCCGAGTATACTGCTCGGAGACCCAGATGGATATCGCAGGCGCGCCGCTTTTGAAATAATTGCCAGCGGCTGATGCGATCACCATGAACAGATATTCGGCAGACGGCTTCACCCCCAGAAACACCTCACTCGCGATCATGAAGGGCCGCAGATAGATTGAGCCTCCATCCACCGGTGGGAACCAGTCCTTGTCGACCGCAATCAATTGTTTGCAGGCCTGCAGGAACATATCTTCAGGCAATTCTGGCATCGCTAGCCGCTTGGCCGAACGTTGGAAACGACGGGCATTTTGTTCGGGGCGGAACAGCGCCATTCCGCCGTCCGCGAGGCGATAGGCTTTCAGTCCTTCAAAAATCTCTTGAGCGTAATGCAACACCGCAGTCGCAGGATCGAGCGTCAGTGGTCCGCGTGGCCCGACTTTCGCATCATGCCAGCTCTTGGAGTCTGAATAGCGGATTGTGACCATATGATCTGTGAACACCCGGCCAAAACCAGGGTCGGTTAACCGCGCGGCGCGCTCGGCTGGATCAACCGGGTTCGGGTTGGTTTCAAAAGGAAAGGCGCCAGCGGTCATGAATGTTCTCGTCTATTAGGGTCTTGCACTGTTCTATGGGCTAGGCCAAGATACGTCAATATGGCTGTCCCATCTTCTGTTTCTGTCCCGCCCACTGCGTCGCCTCTGTTCCTGCGTGAACATGAAGTGCGGCGTGGGGTCGAGCTTTTGTTTTTTGGCTACACGCGGCTTACGCGTGCGATTGATGATGGCTTGGCTGAACATGGCCTTGGCCGCGCGCATCATCGCGCGCTCTACTTTATCGCGCGTCAGCCTGATCTGCCAATCAGCGCATTGCTTAAGATTCTGGCCATCACCAAACAATCGCTTGGCCGCGTGCTGAATGATTTGGCCGACAAGGGCTTGGTGGAAACGCGCACGGGTAATGTTGATCGCCGGCAAAAACTGCTGCGCCTGACGCCCGAGGGCGTCAAATTTGAGGCGCAGTTGTTTGAAGCCCTGCGGAGCAGCCTTGCGTCGGCTTATGCTGCGGCAGGGCAAGAGTCCGTTACCGGCTTTTGGCGTGTCCTCGAAGGGTTGATCCCTGCCGAGGACAAGGCCATGGTCATAGCCCTGCAAAAGGATATTTGATGCCCGACACACTCAAACGGCTCGAACACACCATCGCGCAGCGTTCTGGCGCCGCGCCGGACAGCAGTTATGTCGCATCCTTGTTCACTAAAGGTCGGGGCAAAATTGCTCAGAAGGTTGGTGAAGAAGCCACGGAAACTATTATCGCTGCAATGTCTGGGGATGCGCAGCAGGTAACGGCAGAGTCCGCTGACCTTATATTTCACCTGCTGATATTGCTGCGCGAATGCGGTGTGTCATGGGATGACGTGCTGGCCGAACTAGATCGCCGAGAGGGCGTATCCGGCCTCGTCGAAAAGGCGGCGCGCAGCAATATTGGGGAGTGAGACATGCCGATTGACCCGACTTTGGAATATGATGACCAAAATATCTTCGCCAAAATCCTGCGCAAAGAAATACCATGCCGCCAAGTGTTCGAGGATGAATGGGCACTCGCCTTTCACGACATAAACCCGCAAGCGCCTGAGCATGTCCTTGCCATTCCCAAGGGCGCTTATGTCAGCTGGGATGATTTCAGCACCACAGCCACCGACGCCGAAATAGCCGGATTTGTGCGTGCCGTGGGCTATGTTGCGCGCGAAATGGGGTTGGTTGAGACCGGATATCGCCTGCTCGCCAACATCGGAATCGATTCCCATCAAGAAGTCCCGCACCTTCATGTCCATATTTTTGGTGGAAAACCGCTCGGACCGATGCTTGTTCGGTGAAATTAAGTTGCGTGACGCGAGGGAGCGGCTAGGTTCGCGCTCAGTCAATTATCCGTGAGGGGTGAAATAATGATCTTTGGTCGTACGAAATCAATCGACGCCATTTTGGCGACGGCGGAGAAGAAAGCTCTCCACCGAACGCTTGGCGCGTTTCAATTAACGCTATTCGGAATCGGCTGTGTCATTGGCACGGGCATTTTCGTATTAACCGCTGCAGGCGCGCAAAAGGCAGGGCCAGGTCTGATGCTGGCGTTCGCCATCGCAGGCGCAATCTGCATCGTGGCGGCACTTTGCTACGCTGAAATTGCTTCAATGTTGCCGGTGGCAGGGTCGGCTTATACCTACACCTACGCCGTTATGGGCGAATTGCTGGCCTGGACGGTTGGTTGGGCGCTTGTGCTCGAATACGCGGTCGCGGCTAGCGCGGTTTCGGTCGGATGGTCCGGCTATTTCAGTGGCACGATATTGAACGAATTTTTCGGGATTCAGTTACCGGCAGCTTTGGCGGCAGGGCCATTGGTACTTGGTGGCGCCGATGGCGGTATTATCAATCTGCCAGCGGTTATCATCGCTTTGCTGATGACCTGGCTCTTGATGATTGGGACCAATGAATCTGCCAAATTCAACGCGATTCTTGTGGCAATCAAGGTAACGGCGTTGACCGCGTTTATCATTCTGACTTTGCCAAAAGCCGAAATGGCCAACTTCAATCCTTTCCTGCCGGCTGGCGTTTTCGGTGGCTTTGGTTCAGGCGTTGGTGCTGTCGGTGCAGCCGCAACGATTTTCTTTGCCTATGTGGGCTTCGATGCCGTTTCGACGGCTGCTGAAGAAACGAAAAACCCGCAACGCAACGTGCCAATCGGGCTAATTGGCTCGCTTGGATTCTGTACGGTCTTCTACATTCTCGTTGCTGCCGGCGCTGTTGGCACGATCGGCGGTCAGCCGATCATGGGACCAAACGGCATACCATTCCCTGCGGGTTCTGAGGCATTGGCGGTCCAGTGTGCGCTTCCGCAATATAGCGACATGCTTGTCTGTTCGAACGAAGCGCTGGCGCATGTGCTGCGTCAGATAGGTTTCGGTACAATTGGCAACATGCTTGGTATCGCAGCGTTTGTTGCATTGCCTTCCGTTATCCTCATCTTGCTTTTTGGGCAGACCCGCATCTTCTTTGTGATGTCGCGTGACGGTCTGCTGCCGGAAGGTCTGTCGAAGATCCATCCAAAGTGGAAAACGCCTTATGTCGTTACTGCGATTACCGGTGCTGTCGTCGCCTTCGCCGCTGCGTTTCTGCCGGTAGGCCAGTTGGCAGATATCGCCAATGCCGGGACGCTCTACGCGTTCATGATGGTGGCAATTGCGGTCATGATGCTACGCAAGTCGGAACCAAACCGCGTCCGGTCGTTCAAGACACCCGCGCTTTGGCTGGTTGGTCCGTTGACAATCGCCGGCTGTATCTTCCTGTTCCTAAATCTGCCGTTCGAGGCTATGATGGTCTTGCCGATATGGGGCGGAATCGGTATCGTGATTTACTATCTTTATGGTTATAAAAAGAGCCATGTTGGACAGGGCCGGGACGAAGTGCACGACCTTAATGCAGACACCCCATAACGACCGATCGAGGGTAGACCTGTGGTCTGAACTGGGAATATATATTAGGAATAAGGGGCGCTTTGGTGCCCCTTTTCTTTGCCCTAATCATGCAAGTTGATGGGAATAGACTGCGTGGTCCCGGGCCGCGTGAACAACTTGCCCTTTTCGCACCATAGGACAAGGCCAAGCGTTACGAGCCCGCAGCTGAAAAAACCAAGCGCAACGGGAAAGACAGTGCCGTTAAACTGTTGCCCGATAAATGCACCAAGAGATGCGGCAAGAGCCGTACGTACAAAGGTTTGGAACGATGATGCCGCGCCTGCGACATGGCCAAAGGGCGTCATTGCAATCGACGAGAAGTTCGAACCGATAAATCCGATCATCGCCATATTACCCGTGAGCAGTACCAAGAAGATCGGAAGCGAGGTTGGCACAAAAGTGGCCGCTAGCAATTGCAAGCCACCCAGCGCGATAAAGGTTAGCAGCGCAGTTTGCGACACACGGCGCGCGCCAAAACGTTCGACGATGCGCGAATTGGTGAAGTTCGATGCAGCAATGCCGATGGCGATTATGGCAAAGCCAATGGTGAAGAAATCCGCGGCATGGAATACTCGATCAAACATCTGCTGCGAGCTGTTGAGATAGCCAAACAGGGCGCCCTGCGTGACGCCAGCCCCAATCATATAGCCAGCCGAATTACGGTTCAGGACGACGACCCTCCATGCTTTGGCGAGCGCGTGTGGTTGAATAGGAATGACATTTTCTGGCGCCAAGGTTTCGGGCAACCGCACATAGACCCAGATCGACGCGGCGACGGCCATGAAGGCCATCAGGTCAAAAATCACCCGCCAGCCAGCGAAAAGCAACACCATTTGACCAATCGTTGGCGCGACGATGGGCACGATCATGAATATGAGAAAGATTGTCGACATCCGCCGCGCCATGGCATCGCCTTCAAACTGATCGCGGATGACCGAGATGACGAGAACGCCCATCGCCGCAGCCAACAGCCCATGTGCAAACCGCATCATAAGCATGATTTCAAACGTTGGCGCTATCGAGCAGGCCAATGAAAAAATCGCAGCGCCAAGGGTCGCGATTAGCAAAATTGGCTTTCGGCCATAACGATCCGACAGTGGACCGTAGATCAGCGCACCTATCCCAGTGCCCGCCAAAAAGGTCGAAATTATATATTGAATCTGGTTAGGTTCGGCGATGCCAAGCCCGCGGACCATTGCGGGGAATGCGGGTAACATGGCATCAATCGCAAGTGCGTTGAGCGCCATGAGAGATGACATCATGACCGTGAGTTCGCGTGGACCGATGGTTTTCTTAGCTGGATTCTGTGATGGCATATCGGGCCTATGCGGGAGCATTGGTTGTTTTGCCACCCGCTAAATCGTTGTAGCGTCTGTCGCTTGATTGCAGAACGCAAGGTTGCGGACGAAAAATACCAAACACCTTAGGGCCAATGGAAAACCCGCGATGGCAGCGCGCCAGAATTAGACCCGCGCTGCCCCTGAACCTGAATTAAGCGTCAGGCGCGTGTTCCCGAATAAGGGTAATACCGTCTTAAAACCCCGCTGGGGCACGGATGCTCATCCCCTACCTGTTGCATTGCAACATTCTTGCGTGCGCGCTGTTGACTTGGCGCAGACGCTCTCCTAAAGCGCCGATGCCTAGGCGGGGTTGCCCCGATTTCGTGGTGGTTCCCTTTGTTAAAGAGGATGGACTCACATGATGTCGGACAATTCCGGGCAGGATGGCAAAGGCAAAAGTGACGCTCGGCTCGATTCGTTAGACATGCAGCTGAAAGCGGCGCGGAAGGCCGAAGCAGAACGCGCAGGTAAAGATCAGGTTCCCGCCAAAGGAATGCGGCAGGGGAACAGGGTTTTAACTGAGCTAATCGCTGGTCCTGCTGGTGGTGCACTGGTTGGGTGGTTGTTTGACCGCTTGCTGGGTACTTCGCCTGCGCTTCTGTTGGTCTGCATGTTTTTGGGCATCGCAGTCGCCTTCAGGAACATTATAAAAATCTCAGGGGAGCGTCCGGAATAGTCTGGGCGCTTAAGTCGTATATTATGCCCACGCGAAATCGCTTGGGTGTGGAAAAAACAGGGTAGTGAACGTGGCAGGCGAAAGCGGCAAAATCGATCCGATGCACCAGTTCCAGATTGAGCCGCTTGCGCAGCTTAATATTGCTGGATACGACGTCTCCTTCACAAACTCCTCGTTGTTCATGATCCTCGTTTTGGGCGCCTTATGGCTGTTTATGTGGGGCGGAATGAAACGTGACCTGGTTCCCGGTCGCTGGCAGATGGCGGTCGAAGGCGTAACTGGCTTCGTCAACAATATGCTGACCTCAAGCGTTGGTCCCGAAGGCAAAAAATATGTGCCTTTGGTGTTCTCGCTGTTCATGTTCATCCTGATGGCAAACTTCATGGGCATGATGCCATTTGGTATCGTCCCCGGCGTGCACCCATTCACGGTCACCAGCCACCTGACGGTCACCGCCGTGCTTGCGGTTATCAGCTTTGGTACCGTTCTGATCGTTGGTTTCTGGAAGCATGGCCTGCACTTTTTCAGCCTGTTTGTGCCACATGGCACACCTTGGTGGTTGCTTTGGCTCATCCCGCTGATCGAACTATTTTCATTCCTTATCCGTCCATTCAGCCTCGCACTTCGTCTTTTTGTCGCCATGACAGCTGGGCACGTGTTGATGAAGGTGTTGGCGGGCTTCGTCATCAACGGCCTCAACGCAGAAGCTGCTTGGGTGCCATTGGTTGTCAGCATCCCTTCTTTCATCCTGATGATCGGTATCACGCTCCTTGAGCTGCTGGTATGCGCCATTCAGGCCTATGTATTTGCACTTTTGACTTCGTTGTACATCAACGACGCGGTTAATTTGCACTGAGTTTTTTCTACAACCCATATGTATTTTTGACAGGAGTTATTATCATGGACGCAGAAGCAGCAAAATTGATCGGTGCAGGTCTTGCAGCAATTGGTGCCGGCCTCGCCGCTGGTGGTGTTGGTAACGTTTTCGGTTCGTTTCTTCAGGGCGCTTTGCGCAATCCTGCAGCAGCGGACGGTCAGCAGGGTCGTTTGTTCATCGGCTTCGCAGCTGCCGAACTTCTCGGTCTGCTTGCGTTCGTTGTTGCGATGATTCTGATCTTCGTTGCCTAATTGACGGTTTCGCCCCGGCACAATGCCGGGGCATTCTTTCATAAGGACAAGCGCGTAATATGCCCCAGATTAGTCAGATCCTTGAAACCTATGCATCGCAGTTTTTTTGGCTGCTTATTGTCTTTGGCCTGATCTATTTTACGATCGGTCATGGCATGTTGCCAAAAATTGAAGCGAGCATGGACGCGCGTGATCGTAAGATTGCGGACGACCTTGCTGCGGCTGAGCGTGCGCGGGCAGAGGCCGACAATCTGGGCGACAGCGGTGCTGCCGACCTCACGGCGGCACGGACCGAGGCGCAAGCCAAATCCTCCGCTGCCAAGGCGAAGGCCGCAAAGGACGCCGATGCGCGTCTGGCGAAGGCCGATGCCGAAATCAGCATTAAGGTCGCTGCGTCTGAAGCCGAACTGGCGAAGGCGACAGCCAAGGCATTGGCAGGCATTGAAGCCGTTGCGGCAGACGCTGCGGCGGATATCGTTGCAAAGGTTTCCGGTGCTAAGGTGACATCTGCGCAAGCCGCAACAGCAGTGAAGGCGGTAATGTCGCATGGCTAATCCCAATATTGCAACCGAAGTGGCCACCGCAGCGGCACCCGCAAGCGATATGGCAGCACCCGCAGCCAAATTGCAGGAAGCCGAAAAGACACTTGATATGTTGGAGGACGACGCCGTCCCTATGACCCATGCGGGTACAGAGGCAGCACCGGCCGGCGAACATGCCACGCCATCGGCGCTTGGCTTTGACGCTACGATGCTCGTCGCGTTGGCGATGTTGGTGGTGCTTGCGCTGGCCATCTGGAAAAAGGTTCCTGCCATGATCGCAGGTGCGTTGGATAAACAGATTGCAGGCATCAAGCAGCAGTTGGACCAAGCAACAGCGCTGCGCGCCGAAGCTGAAACCATCAAGGCTGAATACGAAGCCAAGGCCAAGCAGGCGGCAATTGACGCCGAAGCGATGAAGGCTGGGGCGGAAGAAGAAGCCAAGTTGATTGTTGCCCGCGCCAAATCCGATGCAACGGCATTGATTGGCCGTCGTGCACAGGCAGCCGAGGAAAAAATCGCCGCCGCTGAACGCGCCGCGATTGCCGATGTGCGTAAGACTGCGGCCATGGCGGCTGCTGCTGCTGCTACGCAACTTATCGCCGTGCATCATGATGCCAAGGCCGACGCAGCGCTTATCGACGAATCGATCGCGCAGCTAAACTAAGCTTACATCCCGCACATTCGCGGGATTGAGATTGAGTCTGCCAATGGCTCCGCCTACATGGCAGGCATCATGTCCAAAGCCGAACGTCCCGACCAGCCAAACGCGGCCTCCCGCTTTAACGAGGAAAAGGCGACCTATGCGGTGCGGGGCGCGGACACGCCTGATCTCGACACCGGCATTGCCGCGATCCGCAATGTCCTCAAGACCCTGCCGCTAAAGCCCGGCGTCTATCGCATGCATGATGCACGCGGTGATGTGCTTTACGTGGGCAAGGCTAGAGCGTTAAAGAACCGGGTCGGCAACTATGTGCAGATCGACCGGATGCCCAACCGCCTGCGCAGGATGGTGGCGCTGACGCGTTCCATGACTATCGTCACTACCAACAGCGAGGCGGAGGCCCTGTTGCTTGAGGCGCAATTGATCAAGCGTTACCGCCCCGCGTACAATGTGCTGTTGCGCGATGATAAAAGCTTTCCCTTCATATTGTTGCGTGCGGACCATAAATTTCCACGCATTCAAAAACATCGCGGTGCACGGCGGCATAAGGGCCAATATTATGGGCCGTTCGCCAGCGCCGGCTCCGTCAACCAGACACTAAACGCGCTGGAGAAACTGTTTCTGTTGCGCAGTTGCTCCGACAGTTTCTTCAACAACCGCGACCGGCCTTGCTTATTGTATCAAATCAAACGGTGTTCGGCGCCGTGCGTCGGGCGTATCGATGACAGCGCGTATGAAAGCCTTGTCGCCGACGCCAAATCCTTTCTCGATGGCAAATCCTCCGTTGTGCAGGCAAAGCTGGCGCAGGAAATGGAGGCCGCCGCCGAAGCGCTTGATTTCGAACGCGCCGCCATGGTCCGTGACCGGTTAAAGGCGCTGACCTTCATTCAAGGGTCGCAGGCGATTAACGCTCAAGGTGTAGGCGATGCAGACATATTCGCGCTGGCGCACCGCAATGGCGTAATGGGTATTCAGGCGTTTTTTATCCGTGGTGGGCAGAATTGGGGGCATCGCTCCTTCTTCCCCGCCCATGTTGCGGAAATAAACGAGGATGAAGTGTTCACCAGCTTCCTTGCGCAATTTTATGAAGATGTCCCGCCCGCAAAATGCATTTTTCTGGACAGGCAACTGACAGAGGCGGATTTGTTGGCGCAGGCGTTGTCCGAACGCGCCGAGCGCAAGATTGAGATTAGCGTGCCGCAACGCGGTGACCGGGTGCGCCTTGTAAAACAAGCCACGCGCAACGCCGAAGAAGCGCTCGATCGCAAGCTGGCCGAAAGCACGACGCAGGGCAAATTGCTGCAAGAGGTTGCTGACCTGTTCGAGCTTCCCGAACCCCCGCGGCGGATCGAAGTCTACGACAATAGCCATATTCAAGGGACCAACGCGCTTGGCGCGATGATCGTCGCTGGACCGGAAGGCTTCATTAAGGGCCAGTATCGCAAGTTTAACATCAAAAACCCCGACACTGCGCCGGGTGATGACTTCGCCATGATGCGCGAAGTGATGGCGCGGCGCTTTGGCCGGTTGATGGCGGACGATGCCGATCAGGAGCGCGACGAAAACTGGCCTGACCTCGTCCTGATCGACGGCGGCAAAGGGCAAATGAGCTCCGTCATGCAGATCGTGCGCGAATTTGGGGTCGAGGATGTTGCCTTTATCGGCGTGTCAAAGGGCCCTGACCGTCATGCCGGGCGTGAGACATTTCATTTCCCCGATGGCCGCGAGTTTACGCTGCCCGTCAACGCGCCTGTCATGTTCTATTTGCAGCGATTGCGCGATGAGGCGCACCGCTTTGCCATTGGCGCGCATCGTGCCAAGCGCAGCAAGGCCATTACCGTCAGCCCGCTTGATGAAGTGCCGGGCATTGGCCCGTCGCGCAAAAAGGCGTTGCTGATGCATTTTGGCACGGCCCGCGCGGTGCGCAACGCCAGCCTTGAAGACTTACAAAAAACGCCGGGTGTATCCGCCGCCGTCGCGCAAACGGTATATGATTACTATCATAGCAACGGATGACTATCGCTTGCAGTTGTGAATTGGCTGAGTACAAAAGCGCGACAGGGAGAGACATATGCCGACCGTCCGCGCGAACAATATCGATATCTATTATGAAGAAAGCGGACCTGCCGATGCGCCAGTGATCCTGCTCGTCATGGGGCTTGGGACGCAGATGATTGCGTGGCCCGAGGATATGATTCAAGGGCTGTTGGCGCAGGGCTTTCGCGTTATACATTATGACAATCGCGATGTTGGCCTGTCGCAACGCATGGATGGAGCGCCCGCACCCAATCTGATCTGGACTATGGTCAAGGCGCGCGTTGGCTTGCCGACGCGGGCAGCGTACACGCTGACGGACATGATGCAGGATGGCATTGCCTTGCTGGATGCGCTTGGCATCGCAAAGGCGCATATTGCTGGCGCATCAATGGGTGGCATGATCGTGCAATTGATGGCGGCACATCATCCGGATCGGATATTGACGATGACGTCCATCATGTCCACCAGCGGGCGGGCGGGGCTTCCAGGACCGCGCGCCGATATACGCAAGCGGTTGATGGCGCCGCGCCCGTCCAACCCGACGCGCGAACAGGCAGTGCGCTTGGGCGCTGAGTCTCTCGAAACGATTTCCTACGCCGATAAGAAACGGCCCAATAGTGCGTTTGAGGATATGGCTGCGCGCGCGTTTGACCGGAGCTATTATCCATCGGCATGAAGCGGCAGTTGCTGGCGATCATGGCCGACGGTAGCCGCGTGAGCCGCCTGAAAATCGTTAAAGTGCCGACCTTAGTCGTGCATGGGGGCGCTGACCCGCTTGTCCCCAAAGAGGGAAGCGAAGACATTGCGCGGCTCGTGCCCAATGCGCGTTTGGAGATTATCCCGGAAATGGCCCATGATTTGCCGCCGTCGCAAGTTGGGCGCATGGTTGATCTGATCGCAGGGCATGCCAAAGCACAATAAATATTTAGCGCGCCGCGCAGTATATTGATTGCGCCGCACCGCGGGTTCGATACAGACAGCGCATGACAAACAATCAGCTATTGCTTGAAGCTATCGCGCTCAAAAAATGTGTCACTGCGGTGTACAATAATGTTGCGATGAAGCTGGCCCCGCATGTCCTGTATTCCAAGCACAGCGCCTTGTTCGTGGATGCCGTGATACTGGAAAAAAATGGTGAGCTTCGCCGTGAGAAGAAGTTGGGTGCGTTTCATTTGTCGGGGCTGAACGACCTCCAGTTAATAGACCAGCCGTTTGCAATCGACGCCTTGTTCGAACCGGCTGCCGAAAAATATCAGGACGCGACTCTATTCGTGGTCGACGCGGACGCAGGATAGCACTTCCCCTCACGCCGCAGTCTTGGCATGAGGGCGCATGGATATTTCGGCATCTGCCATCATCTGCGCTGTCCGCAACCATGGTGAAACGGGTGCGATCGTGCGGGCGTTTACGGCGGACTACGGTATGCTCGCTGGCTATGTGCAAGGCGCGCGCGGGCGGCAGTTGCGGCCTGTCCTTATCCCCGGCAATGTCATTAAGGGCGAATGGCGCACGCGCATAGCGGGGCAATTGGCGCGCCTTACACCCGAACCATTACACAGCCGCGCGCATTTATTGGGCGAGCCGCTGGCGATTGCGGCAATTGACTGGGTCACGGCCCTGACGGCGGCTACATTGGCAGAAGGCGCCCCATATCCGCGGGTCCATAGCGCCATTGACGGCCTGCTCTCGGCAATTGAGCTTGCCCCTGCGGCACGGGTGTGGGCGGGGGCTGTTGCCCAATATGAGACGCTGTTGCTGGCCGAGCTTGGCTATGCCGAGGACCATGATACCGACAGCGCGCCCGTGGCGATGATGGCGCAGACGCGCAAACGTCTGGTGGCGCATGTCCTGGGCGACCGCCGCGCCGACGTGATGGCGGCGCGCGAACGCTTGGTGGAGCGGTTGAAAAGGGCGGTTGCATAAGCCCGCTGCTATTGGCAGGGGAGGGATAAAGTTTGGCCTGTAACCCTCAACCCGTTTCAGGGTCTTAATACCGGCTTTGAAAGTAAGATGCTGAAACGAGTTCAGCATGACAAGAAAGTTTTGTACTTATGTCTATGCTTATTGCCTTGTTACCTGGGGACGGAATTGGTCCCGAAGTCATTACCGAAGCACGGCGCGTGCTGGATGCGTTGCGCATAGATGGGCTGACGTTTGAAGAAGCGCTTGTCGGCGGTGCGGCCTATAAAGCAACAGACCATCCTTTGCCTGCGGATACGCTGGCCCTCGCCAAGCGCGCCGACGCGATATTGTTTGGCGCCGTGGGCGACCCTGATTGCGACGGCTTGGAACGCCATTTGCGCCCTGAACAGGCGATCTTGGGCTTGCGTAAGGAACTGTCCTTGTTCGCCAACCTGCGCCCAGCCACTTTGTTTCCCGAGCTTGTCGACGCAAGTGTGCTTCGGCCGGAGGTGGCCACACAAATCGACATGATCATCATCCGTGAACTGAACGGCGACGTTTATTTCGGGGAAAAAGGCATGCGCAAAACTGCCGATGGCAAGCGGGAAGGCTATGACATCATGTCTTATAATGAGGATGAGGTGCGCCGCATCGCCCGCGTCGGTTTTGAAACCGCCATGGCGCGCGGCAAGAAACTCTGCTCGGTGGACAAGGCCAATGTGCTTGAGACGTCGCAATTGTGGCGCGATGTTGTGATCGAAACCCATGCCGAATATCCCGAAGTCGCGTTGAGCCACATGTATGTCGACAATTGCGCGATGCAGTTGGTGCGCAACCCCGGGCAGTTTGATGTTATCGTCACGGGTAATTTGTTCGGCGACATCTTGTCCGATCAGGCAAGCATGTGCGCTGGCTCCATAGGAATGTTACCCAGCGCGTCCTTGGATGCCACGCAAAAGGGTCTGTATGAGCCTATTCACGGCAGTGCGCCCGATATAGCAGGACAGGGCAAGGCCAACCCGCTCGCCACCATATTGTCCGCCGCGATGATGCTGCGATACTCGCTTGGCCTGGCGGAGCATGCCGACCGTATCGAAGCTGCTGTGGCCAAGGCACTTGCCGCAGGCGCACGTTCGCCTGACCTTGGCGGCAGCCACTCAACCCGCGAAATGGGTGATGCCGTTCTTGCTGCCTTGACCTGAGCCCCGCACTCCACGAAAAGCGAACCCATGAAGAAAACTACAGGCCAGAATCGCGAAATTACGAAGCATTGGCGACCCGCCACCCAAGCGGTGCGTGGCGGCACATGGCGCAGCGAGTATGGCGAGACGTCTGAAGCGTTGTTCTTGTCGTCGGGCTTTACCTATGACGACGCCGAAACCGTTGCGGCCCGCTTTGCTGGTGAACAAGACGGCATGACCTATTCGCGGTTGCAAAACCCGACTGTCCAGATGCTCGAAGAACGCATTGCGCTGATGGAAGGGGCCGAAGCCTGCCGCGCGCAGGCCACGGGCATGGCCGCCATGACAACGGCGTTATTGTGCCAGTTGCAAATGGGTGACCATGTCGTCGCCGCGCGCGCCGCCTTTGGCTCATGCCGTTGGCTGACCGACAATTTGCTTCCCAAATGGGGCATCAGCACGACCACGATAGACAGCCGCGACAATGATGCGTGGAAGGCGGCGATTCAGCCGAATACGAAAGTGTTCTTCTTTGAAACGCCTGCGAACCCGACGATGGATATTGTCGACATGACCCATGTCTGCGGGCTGGCGAAGGAACATGGGATTACCACGGTGGTCGACAATGCCTTTGCCACCAGCGTGCTGCAGCGCCCGATGGACTATGGCGCCGACGTTGTTGCCTATAGCGCGACGAAGTTGATGGACGGGCAGGGCCGCGTTCTGGCCGGCGCTGTGTGTAGTTCCCAGAAATGGATGGATGAGGTGCTGTTGCCATTTCAGCGCAACACGGGACCAAACCTGTCGCCCTTCAACGCTTGGGTGGTGCATAAGGGGCTCGAGACGTTGGAACTGCGTGCCATGCGGCAGTCGGAGAATGCGCTTAAGGTTGGCAAATTCCTTGAGGCGCGGGTGCCGCACATCATGCACCCCGGGCTTGAAAGCCATCCGCAACATACACTCGCGATGCAGCAGATGAAGGCATGCGGCCCGATCTTTGCGTTTTCCGTCGATGGCGGTCGCAAGCAAGCGCATGCTTTGCTCAATGGGCTGCAGTTGATCGACATATCGAACAACATTGGCGATGCGCGCAGCCTGATGTGCCACCCCGCGTCATCGACGCACCACGGCATGGGCCCCGAAGCCCGCGAAGCCATGGGCGTGGGCGAAGGCTTGATCCGGATCAACGTTGGTTTGGAAGACCCTGCAGATTTAATCGAAGACCTTGATCAGGCGTTGAAGGCAGCGGGTTTATGACTAGCATCCTAGATGCATTCTTTGCGATCAGCGCCACTACAGATGGCATTACCGTACGCGTATCGCCGAACTTTTTAGAGGAGCAATCCACGCCAGCCCAAGGGCGTTGGTTCTGGTCCTACCATATCCGCATCGAAAATGGCGGTGCAGAATCGGTGCAGTTGATGACACGGCACTGGCGGATTACCGATGGCCGCGGCACGATAAGCCATGTTGATGGCGACGGCGTTGTTGGCGAACAACCACTTCTTCTCCCTGGCGAAAGCCATGATTATGTCTCCGGCTGCCCGCTACCGACACCCAGCGGCATGATGGAGGGGCAATATCGCTTCGTACGCGAAGACGGCACGACATTCCTTGCGGAGATTCCGCGCTTCACACTGGTGGCACCGGCCACGGCACGATGAGCATGCAGCGATGAAGCGCACGCATCTCCCCTTGAACGGTCTGCGCGTGCTGGACGCAGCGGCCCGCCATTTAAGCTTTACGAAGGCTGCGGACGAGCTTGCCGTGACGCCAGCAGCCGTAGGGCAACAGATACGCGCGCTTGAGGATATGTTGGGCGTTGTCCTGTTCCGCCGCACCCCCAAAGGGCTTGAACTCACAGACGAGGCCGCAAATGGCCTTGATGCCTTGCGCGCAGGGTTCCTTCAGTTCGAAGAATCGGTTCGCGCGATGCAGGCTGGGCAATCATCCAATGCGCTTACCATCGCCGCGCCGCGTGATTTTACCGCCAAATGGCTGGCCGGCCGGCTCGCGATCTTTAGCAAGGCCAACCCTGACACGCGATTCACGTTGGTCGCTGCGGACGAAGATGTGGATTTTACCGAGGCCAATCTGGACCTCGCCATCCGCCTGACAACGGGCCCCGGCGAACATGAGGGTGTTCGGCTTGCCGCGGGCGCGTATGTCACCGTTGCCGCGCCAGAGGGCGGGGCAGAAACACCAATCAGCTGGCCCAATTGTCCGATGGTCGATGGGGTTGCTGCCTTGCGCCTCGCCGATGCTGGCCTGGCCATTGAGGCCGCGGCGATCGGGCTGGGCAAGGCGACCGTTCCGCTTCTGCTTGCCGAGGCCGATTTGGCGAGCGGCAAAGTCCGCGCTACGGACAATGCGCGGGAAAGCGATGACGCTTACTGGCTACTGGCCCCCTTGCCGCAATGGCGGCAGAAAAAGGTGAAGGCGTTGGTTGAGGCATTGACGGGGTAAGAAACTACCGCCGTTTTAAGCGTCAATCGTGTCTTCATCCAGCTGCGCGGCGTTTTCTTGGATGAAGTTGAACCGGTGCTCCGGATTTTTGCCCATCAGGCGGTCGACCAGATCATTCACCATGGCGCGGCGTTCATATTCATGCGGCAAAGTGATGCGGATCAGCGATCGGGTCGCCGGATCCATCGTCGTTTCTTTCAACTGATTGGGGTTCATTTCGCCCAATCCCTTAAAGCGGCCAACATCGACCTTCTTGCCCTTAAACACAGTCGCTTCCAATTCGGCGCGATCGGCGTCGTCGGCGGCGTACACGCTTTGGCTGCCATGCGTCAGGCGATAGAGCGGTGGGCGGGCGAGGAACAGATGTCCAGCCTTCACAATTTCCGCCATCTCCTGAAAGAAGAATGTCATCAGCAAGGTTGCGATATGCGCGCCATCGACATCGGCGTCGGTCATGATGATGATGCGTTCATAGCGCAGATTGTCGGGGTTACAGTCCTTGCGTATGCCACAGCCAAGCGCGAGTTGGAGGTCGGCGATTTCATTGTTCGCCCGGATCTTCTCGGCGGTGGCAGAAGCAACGTTCAGGATTTTACCCCGGATCGGCAAAATCGCCTGCGTCTTGCGGTTGCGCGCTTGCTTGGCGCTGCCGCCTGCGCTGTCGCCTTCGACGATGAACAATTCGGTGCCGGTGGGGTCATCCGATGCACAATCGGTAAGCTTGCCAGGCAAGCGGACCTTGCGGCCTGATGTTGCGGTTTTGCGCTTCACTTCGCGCTCTGCTTTCCGGCGCAGGCGGTCGTCTACTTTCTCAAGAATGAAGCCCATCAACGCCTTGCCGCGTTCCATATTGCCGGCAAGATAATGGTCGAAATGGTCACGCACGGCGTTTTCGACAAGCCGCGTGGCTTCAGGCGAGGTCAGCCGGTCCTTGGTCTGGCTTTGGAATTGCGGGTTGCGGATGAACACCGACAGCATCAATTCGGCTTCGTTGAAGATATCTTCTGCCGAAATCTGCGCTGCCTTTTTCTGGCCAATTAATTCACCAAAGGCGCGCAATCCCTTTGTAAGCGCAGCGCGCACGCCCGCTTCATGCGTACCGCCATCGGGCGTGGGGATGGTGTTACAATACCAGCTATAGGCACCGTCCGAATATAAGGGCCATGAAATCGCCCATTCAACACGCCCTTGCGCGTCGGGAAAATCCTGCGTTCCGGCGAAGAATTCGGTTGTGGCACAGGCGCGGGTACCAAGCTGCTCACGCAAATGGTCGGACAGACCGCCGGGGAATTGAAACACCGCTTCGGCAGGCACATCTGCGCTGGCCAGTTCCGCATCGCAGCGCCAACGAATTTCCACGCCCGCAAATAAATAGGCTTTTGACCGCGCAAGACGGAACAGGCGCGCAGGCTTAAACTTTGCGTCGGCACCAAAAATTTCGGGATCGGGGGTAAACGCAATCGTCGTTCCTCGCCGGTTGGGGGTCGGGCCGAGCTCCTCCAGCTTGCCTACCGGATGCCCTTGGGCAAAGCGTTGGCGATATAATTGCTTGTTGCGTGCCACTTCAACCAAAGTGTCGATCGACAAGGCATTGACGACCGACACACCAACACCGTGCAAACCACCTGACGTCGCATAGGCCTTGTCCGTGAACTTCCCGCCGGAGTGCAATGTGGTCAATATGACCTCAAGCGCCGATTTATCCGGGAATTTGGGATGCGGGTCGACGGGAATACCGCGCCCATTGTCGGTGATGGTCAGACGATTGCCAACGCCCAGATGGACCTCGATACGGCTGGCATGGCCGGCGACAGCCTCATCCATAGAGTTGTCGAGCACTTCTGAGGCAAGGTGATGCAATGCCCTTTCGTCGATGCCGCCAATGTACATTCCGGGACGACGGCGAACCGGCTCAAGTCCCTCCAGCACTTCAATCGCTGAAGCGGTATAATCATTGGATGCGGCGGTTGCGGCTGCGCTCCCGCCAAACAGGTCATCGGTCATAGATATGCTATAGGCGCGGGAGAGTCGGCCGCGCAACAGCCGAACGATACTCGGCTGTGGAAATAAACCGGATCAGCGTCTTTCCGGGGGCATGGACATAATGGCAAAATTGCCACTCGCCTGCGCAATCAACTTGTCATTCTGTGTGATTCGGGCGGTTAGATGGGCGACCGTTCGGCCCTTGTTATCCAAAACGGTTTGGCACAGCAACTGGCCCTCCACGACTGGCCGGAAATAGCTAATCGAGATATCAACCGTAGCGCAGGCATATCCGGCATCAAGCGTTGAATAGAGCGCCGCGCCCATGCCAGTGTCCGCCATCGCGTAAATGACAGCGCCATGCACAACGCCGTGCGGATTGAAATGTCGGCCATCAACCGGCAGCAGAAGCGTGCTGCTACCGTCGTCTTGTTGTTCTACAGTCAACCCGATGAGATCAGCAAATGGATGATCCACGCTTTATCTCGCCGCTGTCTTAACGAACCCGTGGTCCGCCAAATGGCATGGGGGGTGGAGGACGACGCACACCGCGCGGAAGTTGCGCCTGATAGGCACGGCCGCAATGTTCGACGCAATAGGGAAAGCCAGGGTTCACGGGCACACCGCAGAAGTGGAAATCTGCCTCACCGGGGTGGCCAAGTGGCCAGCGGCAAATACGCTCGTTCAAATCGAGCAAGGAGGTTTTATCCGCCATTTCGGGACTTGGCTTAGCAGGTACAAGACGACGTGGCGGGGCAGGCGGGATGGGTGCCTGCTGATCGCCGGGGCCCTGACGCATGAAACCGCCGGGTCCGATCGACACGACGCGTGGTGACGACGAAACGCGCGGTGCGGGCGCTTCTGCGGTATCGTCATCCGCACGTACGGGCGCAACAGTCTCTGCAGCCGGCGCTGCTGGGCGGGGACGGGCAGGGGCTGCAGCGGCAGGCGCTTTGGCTGGAGCCGCGGCAGGCGCAGCCTTTTTAGGCGCAGCTTTCTTGTCAGCATCATTGGCCTTAACAGGCGAAGGGCGGGATTTCAGGCCCAAGCGATGTGCCTTGCCGATAACTGCGTTGCGGCTCACGCCACCAAGTTCCTCTGCAATCTGGCTCGCGGTCAGGCCTTTGTCCCAAAGCGCCTTTAATTGATCAATCCGCTCGTCGGTCCAGGACATAAATTCGATTCCAATAGCTAGTTGTATATGCCGCGCATGCGGCGCAATTGCGCCTTGCGGTTATCGCTGCAAGCCGATAGTCGATTGCGCCATGACTATCCACCATAAAAGCGCTCCTGGCCAAGATAGGGATGCACACCCTGTTGTGCAACTGCCTGATGGCGAACGCCATATCCGGAATGTAAACTGGATCGGGTTGCAAACCTTATATATGAAAGAGGTACGCCGCTTTTTTAAGGTGCAACTGCAAACCGTGTGGGCACCTGCCATCACGACGTTGCTCTACCTCATCATTTTTACTGTCGCGCTTGGCAAGGTCAAGCCAACGGTGTTGGGTGTTTCCTTTGCGGATTTCATTGCGCCGGGCCTGATCATCATGGGTATGATGCAAAACGCCTTTGCCAATTCCAGCTTTTCGCTGCTTGTGGGCAAGGTTCAGGGGACGATTGTCGATTATCTGATGCCGCCTTTGTCTAATGCAGAAGTGCTGGCGGGGCTTGTCGGGGCGTCCGTGACGCGGGCATTTCTGGTCGGGACGACTATCTGGCTCGCCATGGCAATTTGGCCAGGCGTCAATGTAACACCTGCGCATTTTTGGGCTGTGTTATGGTTTGGTTTGATGGGGTCGACGATGCTGGCGCTGATTGGCGTCCTGACATCCATCTGGGCGGAGAAGTTTGACCATGCCGCCGCGGTAAGCAATTTCGTTGTTACTCCAGCAGCACTCTTGTCCGGTACCTTCTACTCGGTCGATAAGCTGGCGCCGACCTTTCAAGCGATCAGCCACGCCAATCCGTTTTTCTACGCCATATCGGGTTTTCGTTATGGCTTCATCGGCAGTGCGGACAGCCCCGTTGTTTTGGGTGCGCTTTTGCTACTGGCGTTGAACACCATGCTTGGGCTTATCTGTTATTTCCTCCTCCGTTCAGGATGGAAATTGCGCCCTTAACTAATGTTCGGAAACTAAATTCTGTACGCAGATGGTCGTAATCTCCCGAAAGGGGAAAACGATGACAATGATGGCAGAGGCCAAGCTGGAGCACCGAAGTGTGCAGCTGCAAACCGCGTTAATGAAGGGCAATAGCGCCGAAATCATCGCGGCGCGTGAACTGCTTTGGCTGTCATTGGAGGAGATGCAAGGATCGGGATATTGGCGCGAGCACCCCGATCAACGCCAAATCCAGATGCGCCTCTATCGCATATCAGCAAAAATGATGTTCAACCCGCCGGCGTCCATGTCTGGGCCTGACAAAAAGGTCCAATACATCCCTTAACTACGAGATTGCCGGATTTGCCTTTGTAGACAATCGAGCGGTAGGTTTTACCAGACTTCGGATCGTAAATCTGGCCCTTATATTGGTCGCCATCGGCTTTGAAACCAGTCAGGACATTTAGACCCAAAATTGTCCTGCTGCGTAATGTCTTATCGGGATTGTTAATGTCCTTTGCGCCCGGACCAGCAGGAGGATTAACCAAAAATTTCGCAAGCTTGCCGCACAATGCCGCGCCGCATTGGTAAATCTCAACTACGCCATCCTTGCTTTGCGTGATCCAGCGGCCGGATATCGGTGCCGCCGCCTGTGCAGGGATGGCTGTAACAATACATGCGGCAATCAAATATTTTTTCGCGAAATACATTGGGCTTCCTCTCACTTTACGGTCGACATAAACGGCTGCGGGGTAAGCTGCAATGCTTTTGCCTTTTGTGTGTGTCATGCTAATCGCGTTGATCATGAAAGACATTATCCTGTTTGACTATTGGCGTTCCTCGGCCAGCTATCGCGTGCGGATCGTACTGAACCTCAAAAATGTGCCCTATACGCGTGTGCCGACAAGCCTCTTGGACAATGAACAAAAGGCGCCCGATTATGTTGCACGCAACCCGCAAGGTTTCGTGCCCATGCTGTCGATTGACGGTCATGATCTGACGCAGAGCCTTGCCATCATCGATTATCTCGACGCCAATTATCCTGCCCCCGCAATGGTGTCGTCGAACTCGGCGGATCGGGCGAAAACTTTGGCGCAGGCGTTGATTATTGCCGCTGACACCCATCCCATCGATAATCTGCGTATCCTGCGCTATTTGAAGGAGCAGATGGGGCAATCGCAAGAGGCGGTGGACGCATGGTATCGACACTGGATCATCGAAGGCTTTACTGCTTTGGAGGCTATGGCCCCCGAAGAGGGTCTATTCGGCGGTGACCTGCCTAATCTGGCCGATGTGTGCCTTGTGCCGCAAATGGCCAATGCGCGCAGGGTCGACACGCCATTTGCGCAATTTCCAAAATTAATGCGGATTGATGCCGCGCTGACGGCGTTACCCGCCTTTGTCGCTGCACATCCTGATCAAGTGAAGCCGGACTGATGCCTGCCAAGAAACTGAGGCTTAGTGCCTTTCTTCCGTACCAATTGTCGATTACGTCAAACGCCGTGAGCGATCTGATCGCGCGGGCCTATCGGGGCAAATTTGCTCTTAAGGTCCCCGAATGGCGGGTAATGGCGCTGTTGGGCGAAGGCGATGTGGCCACGCAGCGGCAATTGGTTGCTGCAACCGCTATGGACAAGGTTACGGTAAATAGGGCCTGCAAGGCGCTGGAGGAACGGGACTTGATCAGCCGCGTGCCAAATACAGCGGACGGGCGATCGCACCATCTGGCGCTGACGGCTGCGGGCCGCGATCTGTATGAACAAATTGTACCTGAGGCACTTAGTTTAGAGGCCGAACTTGAGACAATATTGGGCAGCGGCGAGGCGAAGATGCTTGAGGTGATGCTCGCGCAATTACGTGCAAGGGTTACTGAACTCGGCTAGTCCGAACTAATCGCAGGACGGCCAACTTTGGCGGTTGGGGTTTTGGGCATCTTGTCTTCCAACGCATCAAGCCAGACACGCGCGTTGTCACCGACAAAAACCTGTGGCCGCGACGGGACAAGCCTTAATTGGCCTTCCCAGTCATAGATCAACCGTGTTGCTTCCCCCACAGCGGCGTCGAATGTCTGTGGTTTGCGCAGAGCATTGTTTACCAAGGCATCGCCAAAAAAGGTCCAATCATTGCCTGGCGCGCATCCAAAAGATGTACGTTGCGATGATGCTGCGGTGACGATGACGGTTTGGTCATTGGTCAGCAGCGGAAGGAAAATCCCTGAAAAGCATGCCGACAGCAGCACCATGCGGCGTTTAATGCCGACGCCATCAATCAAATTGGCCAGACGCTGTGGGCCAATCATCCCACCGGCATATTCCCCGTCGCGATAGGCAAGGCCTGATACAGGGTCGCCATGCGTGGTGGCAAACAGGATGAGCACATCCTCCTTAGGATCCATCTTCGCGGCAATAGCTGCCAGACCTATGGCCAGGTTAGATGGTGACCCTTGCGCGGGGCCTATGGCCTTGTCGTCTGCGCCTGCTGCAAGATGAAGTGTGCGCCCGGCCGCGCCATAGCGCCGTGCCAACACATTGGCGGCTTCGGAAGACTCGCGGGTGAATACAGGGTCGGAATCGAGGCCAATGGAAAGAACATAGGCATCCACAACACCGGGCCGTTGCGGTTGCAATGTGGCAATGGCAGTGGTGAGCCGTTTATGCTGTGACAAATACCATTTTGCCGACCGGCTTTGCTCGGCAAACCACCCATTTTTAGAGGCCTCGATCGTGTTAAACCTCTGCTGCTGGCTGAAGGCAGAACCGCTGACAAGAAACGAAAGTGCCAATGCGCCGAAATGTGCCAACCGCATTTTGCCAATCCCCCATCCCATGCGGTCAATTCTAGACACACAGTCGCGGTTGCCGCAACTGCAATATGGTTGCATGATGAGGCAAATCTGGAGAATGATTATGAAACTTGCATCATTGAAGTCGGGCCGTGACGGACATCTGGTTGTCGTGTCGGACAATCTCGCTTGGTATGCGGACGCAGCGCATATTGTTCCAACGATGCAGGCAGCGCTTGATGATTGGGACGATGTCGCGCCCCGGTTGCAAGTACTGGCGACCGACTTGGAACATGCGGTTATCCCGCGCGAACGCTTCCACGAACATGATGCGGCGGCGCCCCTTCCGCGCGCCTATCAGTGGGCGGACGGTTCGGCATATGTGAACCATGTGGATTTAGTCCGCAAGGTACGCGGCGCAGTGCTGCCCGAAAGCTTCTGGCATGACCCGTTAATATACCAGGGCGGATCGGACGCATTCATGGGCGCGCGCGACGATATTCCTTTGGCGGACGCAAATTGGGGCTGCGACTTTGAGGCGGAGATTGTCGTTGTGACGGGCGATGTGCCAATGGGAACATCCGCCGCCGACGCATTGTCTTACGTACGGCTGATTGGGCTCGTGAACGATGTGTCCTTGCGCAACCTGATCCCCGCGGAGTTGGAAAAGGGCTTTGGCTTTGTCCAGTCAAAGCCTGCCAGCACTTTGTCTCCGGTATTCGTCACGCCTGACAGCCTTGGGGATTATTGGCAGCATGGCAAATTGCACCGGACGTTGCATGTTGACCTTAACGGTGCGCCATTTGGCAGGGCGGTCGCGTCGGATGATTGCACCTTTGATTTTGGCACATTGATCGCGCATCTCGCCAAGACCCGCAGTGTCGGGGCAGGGTCTATCATTGGATCAGGGACAGTGTCCAACCGCGATGCCGACGGCGGTCCCGGCAAACCCATTGCCGATGGTGGCCTTGGCTATAGCTGCTTGGCCGAAGTGCGCATGGTTGAGAAAATACAGACTGGCGAGATGGCAACGCCATTCCTGAAAGGCGGCGACATATTGCGGATTGAAGTGCTCGACGACGCTGGCCACAGCATATTTGGCGCTATCGAACAGAGCATACGCACGACCCAATAGGGTGGCCCATCGGCTATCCTTTCTGATCCATTTATTTGTTACCTGAAAATGCGTCGCTGATCGAGCAAGCAGCTGGCCCAAGAATAACAATGAACAAAGTCGGCAGAATGAACACGATGAGTGGAATGGTCATAATATAAATCAACCGATATCGGATGTCGGTGTAAATCGACGCCAACAGCGCAATTGCCAAGCCGCCAAGGGTAAAGTAAGCGAGAGTCTCACTGGTCATCTGGGCAGTATTAACTAAGAAAGATTGCCAAATCGTAACTATGCACGCACCAAATACCCCGATGAACCGACGTGTTATTCCCGCTGAAGCAGCGGAAAGCCGTTGGCACGCCGCCGATAACTGGGCGATCCGCCGTATCGATTGGCAAGGGGCCAACCCGCCGCGTGGATCCTTATTGTTCCTGCCGGGTCGCGGTGACCATTATGAAAAATATTTGGAAACTTTGGCTTATTATGCCGATGCCGGTTGGTGCGTGACCGCGATTGATTGGCGCGGGCAGGGGGAGTCCGGGCGCTTATTGGATGACCGTGAAGTCGGACATATCGATGATTTTGCGACGTGGATTGCTGACTTGCGGATGTTCTGGAGCGGCTGGAAACTGAAAAATCCCGGGCCTCATGTCGTTATGGCGCACAGCATGGGCGGGCATTTGGCGATGCGGGCGCTGGTCGAAAAGGCGATTGACCCCGATGCCGTGGTCATGAGTGCACCCATGCTGAGCATTCAAACTGGCGGCCTACCGCTGAGCTGGAACCACGCCTTTGCAAAGCTGATGGTCACCTTGGGCAAGGGCGAAGTTGCCGCATGGAAAGTCAGTGAGAAGCCCATGTCCCCAATGAGCATGCGCGGCAAAATGCTGACGCATTATGATGATCGCTATGAAGATGAAATTGCATGGTGGAAACTGCGCCCGAACGTCAAATTGGGCCCGCCGAGCTGGCACTGGATAGAACGTGCCATTGCATCCATCCGTATGCTTGAGGCGCCGGGCCTGTTGGAGGCGGTGCAAACACCTATCCTGTTGCTCGCAACCACGGGAGACCAACTCGTCAGCACCCCGCGCGTCATTGCCGATGGCAAGCGCTTGCCGCATGCCGAAACCTTGATTTTTGGCAAAGAAGCTGCGCATGAATTGCTGCGTGAAGCCGATCCTGTGCGCGACCAATGCATTGCGCGCATCAATAGCTTTCTGGATGCACACGCGCCGCGAACATGAGCGACTTTGACTTTGCCATTATCGGTGCTGGCATCGCTGGCGCAAGCCTTGCCGCCCAATTGTCTGCGCGCCACAAGATATTGCTGATTGAGGCAGAGGCACATCCCGGTTATCATTCGACCGGCCGGTCAGCCGCCTTTTGGGTCGAATGCTATGGCGGGCCGGGGGTGCAACCCCTGACCACTGCTTCAGGCCCGTTTCTGGCCATGCCACCCGCCGATTTCCATGACGGCCCATTGATGCACCGACGCGGAGCGCTGCACATCGGCACCGCGGAGCATTTGTCTTTGGCCGACAATATGCTGGCCGAATTTGCGGCGAGCGGAGTGCATATCGAACATATCGATCGCCGCGCGGTCGCGGCAGTAGTGCCAGGGCTGCGTGAAAATTGGACGCACGGGCTTTGGGAGCCGGCGTGTTGCGATATTGACGTCGCCGCGCTCCACGGGGCCTATTTGCGCCAAGCCAAAAGACACGGCACGCAACTGCACTGCAACAGCCGCCTGCATACCGCAAAGTGGCACAGCGGCACATGGCAGATCAGCGCCGGCAGCTTGAACTGTTCGGCCAATATCATCATCAACGCTGCTGGCGCATGGGCCGACGCAGTGGCGCAGATTACGCAGGTCGGTTCCTTGGGCATCCAACCCTATCGCCGCACAATTTCGCAATTGGCTGTGTCGCCTCAGGTTCCGGCGGAATTGCCCTTGGTCATTGGGCTGGATGGTAGTTTCTATTTCAAACCCGACACTGGCGGACGGCTATGGCTCAGCCCGCATGATGAAACGGCAACCCCCGCCTGCGACGCGGCGCCGGACGAGATCGACGTCGCCATGGCCATTGATCGGCTGCAACAGGTGGTCGACTGGGATATTCGCCGCGTGGAGCGCAAATGGGCGGGGCTACGCAGTTTTGCGCCCGACCGACTTCCTGTGATTGGCCGTGATGGGGCACATGATGCGTTTTTCTGGTTTGCAGGACAGGGCGGCTTTGGCATTCAGACCGCACCTGCCGCGGCGCAGCTTGCGGCGTCGTTGCTAGATGCTGACATCGCCGCACCGCAAGGCGTTGACGCAGCTGTGTACGCACCGGCGCGCTTTCACTAAAATTAAAATCTTAAGGCTTGGCTATTGCCTCTGCAGCATCGCTTGCCAACCGGTCGGCACGTTCATTTTCGGGATGGCCATTATGCCCTTTGACCCAAATCCATTCGACCTGATGGCGGGCCGTGGCCTCAATCAGGTCATGCCATAAATCGACATTGCTGACGGGCTGTTTGGAAGCGTTTTTCCATCCATTACGCTGCCAACCGTGAATCCATTTGGTGATCCCGTCGATGACATATCGGCTGTCCGTATGCAATTTGACCTCGCATGGCTCGATCAGGATTTTAAGCGCTTGAATGATGGCGGAAAGTTCCATCCGGTTGTTCGTCGTATCGGGATCGCCGCCCGAAATTTCCTTTTCATGCTTGCCATAACGGATGACAGCGCCCCAACCGCCAGGGCCGGGATTGCCCTTGCAGGCGCCATCCGTGAAAATCTCAAGCTGCTTCACGTAGAATGCCTTAACATATCTTCGACCGCTTCAGCGTCGCTGTAGAACTCCAGCCGGCGCAGAAACGCCAGCGGGTCTTTGCGCGTCACAAGCGCGTTGGCTGGCGTATTAATCCAGTCATAACAACGGGTTAATAGGAATCTTAAGCACGCCCCGCGCAATAATATGGGCAAGGCATCGCGCGTCGCTGCGTCCAACGGCAGTATATCGGCATAGCCCGCCAGCAAGCCTGCGCTCACATCGGCGTCAAACACCGCGCCGTCGTTGGAAAAGCACCACGCGCTGTGGGTCACCGCCAAATCATAAGCGCGGATTTCGGTACACGCGAAGTAAAAGTCGATGAGACCACCGACATGGTCACCCAACATCAGCACATTGTCGGGAAACAAATCCGCATGGATTGCCGCAACGGGCAAATCATTTGGCCAATGCGCATCCAGATAATCGCATTCTGCAAAAACCCGCGCCGAAAGCCCCTGAGAAGTAGCCTCCAGCCCGTCGACCGTGCAGCGCATCGCCAAGGGCCGCCAAGCGGAAACGCCAAGGCTATTGGGTCGCGACAGAGTGAAGTCGGCCAGTGCCTTGTGCATTTGCCCCAATGCCGCGCCGGTGGAATATGCTTGCGTTGCCGAGGGCTCTGTCACCGACACGCCGTCGAGAAATTCGATAAGGCAAGCAGGACGGCCAGCCAGGGTCTGAAGCCATGCGCCCTTGCGGTCGGCCATGAATTGCGGAACCTTGCAGCCCGCGTCATGCAAATGCTTCAACAAGGCATAGAAAAACGGCAGATCATCCGGATTTACCCGGTTTTCATAAAGCGTCAGGATGAAGCGGCCTTGCGTGGTCTGCACGAAAAAATTGCTGTTTTCGACGCCCTCGGCAATGCCCTTAAGCGCAACCAGTTCGCCCACATCATAATGCGCCAGCAATGCATTAACCTGTTCGGGCCCTAACTGCGTATAAACCGCCAAATCAGTTCGCCGCGCCAGCCAGTTCGCGTGGCAGTTTGAACGTGACAGTCTCTTCAGCGGTTGTGACCTGCTGTTCATCCATGTCAAAATGCAGCGCGAGCGCGTCAATAATCTCGCGCACCAACACTTCAGGGGCAGAGGCTCCTGCGGTCAAGCCGAGCGTGCGGACATCGTCGAACCAATTCAGGCTAATCTCTTCCGCGCGCTGCACCAGATAGGCCTTGGTGCCGGATCGGGCCGCAACCTCAACCAAACGCTGCGAGTTCGAACTGTTGGGTGCGCCGATGACAAGGACAAGGTCGCATTCATGCGCAATCGCCTTGACCGATTCTTGGCGGTTGGACGTAGCGTAACAAATATCCTCACCCTTTGGCCCGACGATATTGGGGAAGCGCTGTTGAAGGACCGATACGATTTCTGATGTATCATCGACCGACAAAGTCGTTTGCGTCAGAAACGCAAGATTGTTGGCATCGGCAGGTTCAATCAAGCGCGCGTCATCGGCAGTTTCAACCAATGTCATCGCCCCGGGTGGCACTTGGCCAAATGTGCCGATGACTTCGGGATGCCCTTCGTGGCCCACAAAGATGATGTGACGGCCGGCTTCAACTTGCCGTTCGGCTTGCTTGTGGACTTTCGAAACCAGAGGACATGTGGCGTCAAAATAGGCAAGGCCGCGCTGTTGTGCATTGGCGGGCACTGATTTTGGCACGCCATGCGCAGAAAATACCACATGGCCGCCATCGGGTACTTCATCGAGTTCTTCGACAAATATCGCGCCTTTGGCTTTCAGGCTGTCGACCACATAACGGTTGTGGACGATTTCATGTCGGACATAGACAGGCGCGCCATGCTGTTCGAGCGCAAGCTCGACAATCTTGATGGCGCGGTCAACGCCCGCGCAAAATCCACGTGGCGCGGCCAGAAGCAGCCGAAGCGATTTCTTAGGGAGCGATTGTTCAGTCATGTGTAATGGTCTTTAGGGTCATGACCACTTAAATTCAACTCCGAGGTTTGAGACCATTTTGTTCAGTGCAAGGCGGCAAAGTGCAGACTTAGTGTTTCTAAGTCGCGCTTTGCCAACGATGCAATGGACAAAATGGGTCAAATCCGAAGGACGTCAAAATGGCTTCGATCTCAAAGTAAAATGCCCTTGCAGGCAGAATAACTGCCTGCGGCGAACATTTTATTTCGATATCTTTGCCATTTTGACGCCTCGAAGTTGAATTTAAGTGGTCATGACCCTGGATAAAGTCGCTGCATCCGCCAAGACCTTTCCCCTGTTGCGCAGGCCGCGATGGGCGGATAAGGACGAAGGCACGTTTCGCGCCCGCGACCCAAGCTTAAGAACCCCAAGGATTAGCCTGTATGAAATTTGCCGCCAAAGCCCTGACCGTCGGTATTGTTGCAGCTGCTTTGGCTGGCTGCTCTCGCGAAGGCGATTTGGATGTCGGCGCTGGTGTCGGCGTAAACGTGACGCGTTCGGGCTGCCCGACGGTGGCGGTGCCCGATGGCACCGGTGACGTTACGATTTTCAATCCAGTGAGCAGCCAAGACGCGGACGCCATTGATATTGTTGCAACGGTGACCAATGTTCGCACCACATGCAACGAAAGTGGCCAGAAAATCTATGCGCAGGCAGCCTTTGACGTGCAGGCGCGGCGCAGCGATGCAAGCGGCAGCCGAACGGTAACTCTACCCTATTTCAACACCGTGGTGCAGGGCGGCAGTGCCGTTATCTCCAAGCGTGTTGGTCAAGTCACAATCCAGTTCGCCGATGGCCAGCAGCGTGCGTCTGCACAGGCGCAAGCCGCGAGCTACATTGACAAGGCATCGGCAAGCTTGCCCGCCGAAATCGTCCAAAAGATCACCAAAAAACGTAAGCCCGGTGATCCGGATGCCGCTCTCGACCCAATGGCCGATCCAGAAGTGCGCGCAGCGGTTGTTCGATCAAGCTATGAAATGCTCCTCGGCTTTCAGCTGACCGAAGATCAGCTGCGTTACAATGTCACGCGTTGATCCGCGTTAACTTCAAGGCACAGTCATGACCCTTTTTGAACAATATGCAGCGCATGTCGACCATGCGTTGGATGCACTTGTGGCGCTCGGAACGCTGCCTGCGGACATTGACCGGAGCAATGTAACGGTGGAGCCGCCACGCGACGTGACGCATGGCGACATCTCCACCAATGCCGCAATGGTGCTGGCGAAACCTGCTGGAACCAACCCGCGCGTATTGGCTGAGGCTTTGTCAGCAGAACTGGCCAAGGTCGCTGGCGTCACGGGCGTTGAAATCGCTGGGCCAGGCTTCCTTAACCTTCGGCTTGCTGCATCGGCATGGCTGGATGAATTGCGCGCGATTGCGGCGTCGGGTGACGATTATGGCCGATCGCATCTGGGCGATGGCAAGTCGGTGAATATCGAATATGTTTCGGCTAATCCGACTGGCCCCATGCATATGGGCCATTGCCGTGGCGCTGTGGTTGGTGACGCGCTCGCCAAATTGCTGGAATTTGCCGGTTACCGCGTGATCCGCGAATATTATATCAACGATGCTGGCGGCCAAGTCGATGTTCTAGCGCGGTCAGCGCATCTGCGTTATCGTGAGGCCTTGGGCGAAAATATCGAAATCGCCGAAGGCCTGTATCCCGGCGATTATCTTATCCCTGTTGGCCAAAGCCTCGCTGAACGCTTTGGGGACGAATATGTCGCCGCCCCCGAAAGCGCATGGCTATTGCTGTTCCGCAAGGCGGCGGTCGCCGAAATGATGGAGATGATAAAGGCAGACTTAGCCTTGCTTGGCATCCACCATGATCTGTTTTCGTCCGAAGCCGAACTGCATGCGGCGGGCAAGGCCGATGTCGCGGAAAAGGAACTGCGCGCTCGCGGGCTTGTCTATGACGGCGAACTGGAAAAGCCCAAGGGCAAGGAAATCGAAGACTGGGAGCCAGTGACGTTGCCCTTGTTCCGGTCAACGCAGTTTGGCGATGATCAGGACCGGCCCATCAAGAAATCCAACGGCAGCTGGACCTATTTCGGCGCTGACCTCGCTTATCATTTCCAGAAAAGCCAAGGCGTCGATGCGATGATCGACATCTGGGGTGCTGACCATGCGGGCACGGTCAAGCGGATCAAGGCGGCGGTCAATGCGTTGACCGGTGGTAAGGTCGATTTCGATATCAAGCTGGTGCAAATGGTCCGCCTGCTGCGGGGCGGCGAGCCTGTCAAAATGTCCAAAAGGTCGGGTAGCTTTGTGACGCTGGCTGAAGTGATTGAAGAGGTCGGTAAGGACGTCGTCCGCTTCACGATGCTGACGCGCAAATCCGACGCGCAGATGGATTTTGACTTCGCCAAGGTGGTTGAGGCATCGAAGGACAATCCGGTATTCTATGTGCAATATGCGCATGCGCGGATTGCATCGACCATGCGCAAGGCGGAGCTTGAGGGACTTGGCCCCAACGGCGCGCATGTTGCGCTGCTGGGCGACGCAGAGATTGGCCTCATCCGCGAAGCCGCCAACTTCCCCCGCATAGTTGAGGCTTCGGCAAAGTCCGGCGAACCGCATAGAATTGCATTTTATTTGAATGATCTATCGGCTGCGTTCCACGCTTATTGGAACTTGGGCAATGACCAACCTGACAAGCGCTTTATATTGGCACAAAATCCCGAACTGACGGGCGCACGGCTTTTCATGGCGCACAATATCGGGCAAGTCTTGCGCAACGGGTTGCGGTTGATGGGGGTCGAAGCCGCTTACAACATGTAGTGAAGAAGGAATGGGCATGATGGATAGCAGGGACGATGGACTGAATTTCGACGACAATAATCGTCTGCCTTGGCTTGAAACTGCTGATGGTCAGGAGGGCACTGACGGTGGATCGCTGCTGAAGATTGTTTTCATGGTCGTGTTTGGTCTTGCCCTGCTCGCGGCGATTGCCGGCGGCGCGTATTGGTTTCAGAACAGCCAATCCCGCGGTGCAAACGGCAACGGCGCGCTGATCGCTGCGCCAAAGGGCGACTATAAGGAGAAGCCTGCGGATGCCGGCGGTAAAAGCTTCGAAGGCGAAGGTGATTCCGCCTTTGCCGCAAGCGAAGGCCAAAAAACGGGCGCCGTGCTCGCGCCGCGACCAACTGTACCAGATGCTGCACCTCAACTTGCCATTGCTGCGCCGGTAGCTCCAGTTAAAACCGACGTCGCGCCTTCCGATGTCGTGATGGTTCAGCTTGGCGCATTTGGTGATTCCGCCAAGGCCGAAAGCGCGTGGGCTGCGCTCAACAAACGCTTTGGCTTTCTTTCTGGCGTGAACCGCAAAATCGCGGAAGCCAAAGTCGAAGGGGGCCGCGCTGTGTTTCGGTTGCAGGCGATTACGTCCAATTCATCCGAAGCGCAGCAGCTCTGCGCAAAGCTTAGGGTTGCAGGCGAAAACTGCCTAATCGAGCGCTAACCGCGGTGGCATAAAGATTGAATAGTTTTAAATTGCAACTTATGCGGCGCACTGCTTCCAGAGGAGAATAAAATGCCTGCTTTATATGACGCCGCCATGCCAACCTTTATCCGCGGTCTGAAAAACCTGTCCAGCATGCTCGAAAAGGGCAAGACCTTTGCCGCTGCGCAGGGCATGGAGCTTTCCGAATTGCGGGATGCGCGCCTGATTGACGACATGGCCTCGCTTACGAAGCAGGTGCAGATGACAACCGATACCGCAAAGTTCGTCGCGGTGCGCGTTGGCCAGATTGAAAACGACCCATGGGCCGATGATGAAGCCAGCTTTGCCGATGTGCAGGCCCGTGTGGCAAAAGCGATTGCGTTTCTGCAAGCCGCATCGCCCGATGGCTTCGAAGGCCGCGAAGACGCAACGGTCGTGCTGACGACCCCAAGCGGCGACATTCCTTTTACCGGCAGCAATTATGTCCATGGCTTTGCCATCCCCAATTTCTTTTTCCATCTGAGCATGGCCTACGCATTGCTGCGTATGAAGGGCGTGCCCTTGGGCAAGCTCGATTTCTTGGGCGCTATCCGGTAATTATACACAGGTTAAAGGCCGCTGTGCTCTGCTCCATGCTTGCCTTGGGGCAGCAGCGGCCTTAGCAATCTGTTCATGAAGCCGGTAATTTTTGGCCTATCGGGCCTGACCCTGACGGATGACGAAAAACGCCTGTTTCGCGATGTCGAGCCAGCAGGCTACATCCTGTTCAAACGCAATATCGAAGACAAAGCGCAGGTCCGCGCGTTGACCGACAGCTTGCGGACCTTGCATGGCCGCGACACGGTGCCGATTCTGATTGATCAAGAGGGCGGACGGGTTGCACGTATGCGCCCGCCGGTCTGGCCTGACTTTCCCGCTGGCGGCGCATTCGACGCGCTGTACGACATCGCGCCCATCACCGCGATTGAGGCCGCGCGGTGCAATGCAGAGGCTATTGCGCTGTCGCTCAACGAAGTCGGCATCAACGTCGATTGCTTACCCGTGCTTGACGTCCGCGTGCCCGAAACACATTCCGCCATTGGCGACCGCGCCTTGGGCAGTGAACCACTGCGCGTGGCGGCGCTTGGCCGCGCAATCCTAGACGGCCTTGCTTTGGGCGGCGTCATTGGCGTGGTGAAGCATATGCCGGGGCAGGGCCGCGCCAATGTCGACACCCATCATGATTTGCCGCATGTCACCGCGACTGCGGCTGAACTTGCACAGGACCTTGCCCCCTTCCGCGCGTTGAATCACGCCGCAATGGGTATGACAGGGCATGTTGTTTATGACGTCTGGGACGATCAGCACACAGCCACCATGTCACCCATTGTTATCGACACGATCATCCGCGCGCAGCTTGGGTTCGACGGCCTGTTGATGAGCGATGATCTCGATATGAACGCGTTGCAGGGCGATGTTGCGACGCGCGCCCTGCAATGTGTCGTGGCCGGTTGCGACCTTGCACTCAATTGCTGGGGCCGGTTTGACGAGATGGTTGCGATTGCCAATAATCTTCCAGAAATTACCGCCGCTGCGCGCACCCGGCTTGACCGTGCGATGGCCCTGCCGCCGGTGGCATTTAACCCCGACCGGTTGGCTCATCTGCTCGATAAGCGCGACCAATTGCTGGCGCTGGCCGATGCAAGCGCCAAGCTAACGGATGGAGCAACTGGCGCGGCATGAACGGGCCAATGCTCTTTGACGAGGAGGAGGCCCTCCGCGATGAGAGCAGGCGTGACGCCGGACCTGGCCCGAATGTCCTGACCATCGACATTGACGGCTGGGAAGGACCGTTGGACCTGTTGCTGGCGCTTGCCCGCACCCAAAAGGTCGATTTGCGGCAATTGTCCATTCTCGCTTTGGTCGAACAATATCTGGTGTTCATTGATGAGGTGCGCGCGCTGAAGCTTGAGCTTGCCGCCGATTATCTGGTGATGGCGGCGTGGTTGGCCTATCTCAAATCGGCGTTGCTGCTACCTAAGGACCCGACAATTGACCCATCGCCTGAGGAACTGGCGCTGCGGCTGCAATTGCGGCTTGAGCGGTTAAACGCGATGCGTGAAAGCGGCGCGCGGTTGATGGCGCGCGACCGGATCGGACGCGATGTCTTCCTGCGCGGCGCGCCTGAAAAACTGCGCGTGGTCAAAGCGCGGGCGTGGGAATGTGATTATTTTGAACTGATCACCGCTTACGGCCAAATCAATGCACGGACGCAGCCAGCGATGCATATCGTCAAGAAACGCCAAGTCATGACTTTGGAGCAAGCGTTGGAGCGCGTGTCGGCCATGATTGGCCGTGCGATCGACTGGACCGCCATATCTGCATTTTTGCCCCCGATGGCGGATCCGGCCTTGCGCAAATCGGCATTGGCCTCCAGCTTTGTTGCCGCGCTTGAACTTGCCAAACGCGGTCTGGTTGATTTGCAGCAGGAGTCGACCTTTGCGCCATTGATGTTGAGGAAAAAGGCAACATGATTGAAACCGATCCCGATATGCGCGCGGTTGAAGCGACCTTGTTTGCCAGTGACCAGCCCATGACTGTCGAGCAGATCCGCGGCTATGTCGGGGATAGCGTGGATGTATCTGCAGCGCTCACGCAACTTGCGGCACATTATCAAGGCCGCGGCATAGAAATTGTCCAGCGCGGCAAGGCATGGCATTTTCAAACCGCGCCTGACCTTGCCCATTTGTTGCGGCGTGAGCGCGAGGAAAGCCGCAAGCTAAGCCGCGCTGCAGTGGAAACATTGGCTATTATCGCCTATCATGAACCCGTGAGCCGCGCCGAGATTGAAACCATTCGCGGTGTTCAGATTTCAAAGGGTACGCTGGATGTCTTGATGGAGGCAGGATGGGTGCGTCCGGCTGGCCGCCGCGAAGTGCCGGGGCGGCCCCTAATCTACGCGACCACACCCGGTTTCCTGAGGCATTTCGGGCTGAATAGCCGCAAAGATTTGCCGGGGATCGCTGACCTCAAAGCCGCAGGCTTGCTGGATCCTATCGACAGCGCCATGGGTGATATGCTGTTTACGGGCGAAGAAAGTGACAGCGAACTGGAAATTAACGAAAACAACGCCTAGATAAGATAAAGACAGGCGGGAATTTTGTTCGCATCATCGGGGGGATACCTCGTTAGGAGTTGAAAATGGGTGGTTTTAGCATCTGGCATTGGCTGATTGTTGGCATTCTGGTGTTGCTGTTGTTCGGCAAAGGCCGTTTTTCCGACATGATGGGTGACGTCGCCAAGGGCATTAAAAGCTTTAAAAAAGGCATGAGCGAAGACGAAGAAGCGCCCAAGGCGCCGCCGCAAATTGGTGCGACAACCGTCATCGACGCCGAAAAGCAGACAGACAAGACCCAAGGCTAATCCATTGATAGCGCGGCCAAACCTGCCCTCGATATCGGGGGCCTGACGTGTTTGACGTTGCTTCGTCGGAGTTGATGCTTGTCGTCCTTGTGGCGTTGCTGGTTATCGGGCCAAAGGATTTGCCCCGTGTGTTGCGCGTCGTCGGTAAATGGGTTGGTAAGGCACGCGGCGTTGCGGCGCATTTTCGTTCAGGGTTTGACGAGATGATCCGTCAATCGGAACTCGAAGAGCTAGAAAAAAAGTGGAAGTCTGAAAACGAACGCATCATGCGTGAACATCCGGCTGATCCACGTGCTGACGTTTTGGGCGATGATAGTATTTCGGGTGAAGCCGGACCGCCGGTAGAACAAACTGCGCCGGACTCTCCACCTGCCGAAATGGCCCCCAAGATATGAGCGAGATCGACGACAGCAAAATGCCCTTGCTCGATCATTTGATTGAGCTGCGCACGCGTTTGCTTTGGAGCTTTCTCGCGCTTGCCGCTGCGTTTGCCGCAAGCTTGTATTTCGCGCGGCCGATTTTCGGATTTCTGGTGCAGCCTTTGCTCGCATCGGGGCAAACCAAGCTCATTTATACTGCGATATTCGAGGCGTTTTTTGTCGAGATCAAAGTCGCATTTTTTGCCGCGACCTTCTTTTCCTTTCCGGTGTTCGCGACGCAATTGTGGCGCTTTGTGGCGCCTGGCCTCTACAATAAGGAAAAAAACGCGTTTTTGCCGTTCTTGCTCGCCACGCCAGTGCTCTTTCTCCTGGGCGCGGCCATGGCGTATTATATGGCGATACCCGTCGCGCTGAAATATCTGCTTGGTTTTGGCGGCACAGTTGGCGGTGTCCAGCAAGAGGCGCTGCCCGGCGTCGACAATTATTTGAGCTTCGTCATGAAGTTCATTTTCGGCTTTGGCATTTCCTTCTTGTTGCCGGTGTTGCTTATGTTGTTGGAGCGCGCTGGCTTGGTTACGCTCGAACAACTGCGCGGCGCGCGCCGTTATGCGATTGTCGGCATGTTCGCAATCGCCGCGGTCCTGACCCCGCCCGACATTGTGTCGCAGCTGCTGCTCGCCATCCCTTTATGCTTGCTGTTCGAACTGGCGCTCATCGCCATTTGGTTCACCCGCCGCCGCCGTAAAAAAGCAGCAAGCGTCGAAGAAGCCGCGACGTAGAATTTACACAAAAAACACTTTCCTACAGATAACCATATCGGTTATTTGATTCGCGTCATTCAGGCTGCGGTCTAGAACGTGGGTCGGGATGATGGGAACGCTGGCGGGGCAACTCGCTGGCACGGCCGGCGCGATAGGGTGCTTGCTTCAGCCTTCAAAAAGGGCCTGTTGCATCAAGCTCTGAACAGCGCACAAGAGGCTGGGTGTGGCGGGAGACCGCCCCGTCTGTGATGGACGGCCTTGGGGTCTTTAGGAACCTTCACCCCCAAGGAAAGCAGCCCTGCCAAGATAAAGGCGGCTCCGAGTCTTAGACTGATGGAACAAACGAGCCTTAATCAACCAACACCATCAGCCGGAAGCAGCACCAGCGCTTCCGCGTCGGCCGTCCCCTTTTTTCCCCGCATGCGAAACTGCGCGCCACGTTTGTAGGAAATAATGATGCGCGTGTTGGATATTATTGGTGGATTGATGGAGGTGTGTGCAGCTCCCCCTTCGTCTCCAGGATGACGAGGGGATTTGCCTCGCCTCTCTGTGTCCTTTGCGCCTCTGCGTGAGTCCATTTTGCACGCAGAGGCGCAAAGGACGCAGAGGCTATCCACACGGACAAAAGCCGTTCGTGTCGAGCGAAGTCAAGACACCCTTAACGCACCCACCGAACCCAAACAAAAAGGGCCGGAGATTTCCCTCCAGCCCGTTATGTTACTTCAATTTACCAGTGTTACATCGCGCGGTCGCCAGCTTTGCCGACCGATTCAATATCTTCGCCCACGCCCTTAACGGTGTTGCAGGCTGCGGCCAGCAAAGATGCCGAAAGCAGAATGATCGTTGCAATTTTTCGCATCATATTCTCCAAAAATTTTGACCTTAATTGGCCCTTATGAAGAACGTGAGGCGGTGGGAAATGTTCCGCTTACCCTATTCTTGAAGTCCTGCAGTCGCTCGGTGACTATGGGGTGCAACTGCTTTCATGAACACGCGCCAGCAATCAAAAGCTGACCCGTGCAGTCACCCGTAAATCGCACCCGCTTAAGGGGACGAAATCCTTGGTGAAAGATGCAGAACGCCGCCCAGTAACGTCGAAAATATTATTCGCAGAGGCAATGATTGCGACATTCTGATCCCGCCCGAACGGCCGCCATGTTGCCGAGGCATTGACCAATGTGAAACCCGCCGCTGGCGTTTCAAATGCAGCCGTCTTGGTCTGCGCATCGCTCCATTCCACTTCGCCGCGCAGGTCAATTTGGCCGCCGCTAAGCTCGGCTCCGCCCAAAAGGCGCAAGGGCGGAATACGGGGCAAATTGCCGCCACCTGAAGAGATTTTGGAGCGGGTGTAATCGGCAACGCCATCGACCGATAGGTTCATATCGCCAAAGCTCGCTAGGCGTTTTGACCCCTGAAATTCGACACCCCAGACCACGGCATCCTTTTGGAAATATGCGAACACGGGCAGATTGTCCTCTACTGCGCCGGTTTCGGCCTCATAAATGAAGCTGTCGAAGCGGTTGGTGTATAGGGTCGCACTCAACGCCGCACCGGGCGCGTCGTAACGCGCATAGAGTTCGCCATTCCACGCGCGCTCGCTTTTTAAATTCGGGTCGCCCATCTCATACGCTTGGGTGGCAATATGCGGCCCGTTGGAAAACAGTTCCTCAATGGCTGGCGCACGACCGGTGCGCGAAACATTGGCCCCGATTTTCAAATCGCCAATATGGTAACCAACGCCCAATGCGGCAGAGACATTCTGGAATGACCGCGCGAGGCCCAGCGTGTCGGAGCGCAGTTCGGCATTGTCAAAACGCACGGCGACTTCGGCGTCCAAATTGCCGGTGGTATATTCCTGCAAACTGAAAAGGCCATATTGCCGTGTTTTGTTTGGCGGCACAAAAGCTTCAGCGCCAATCGCTTCGAAATCGCGCGTTTGATATTGTACGCCGCTCGCGCCGCGCCAGCCGCCCCGGTCATTTTGAATTAGCTCAGCCCGGCCCTCTATCCCTTGGCTGATAAACACAGTGCCGATTTCGGCACCTTCAAATTCCGTGTGCGTGTAATCGGCGTAGCCAGCGCGCAGGCGTAATTTATCAAACAGTCCGTCGCCCAAATTCACTTCGCCACGAAAGTCCGCCCGATACTGGCGCATGCTAATGGTAACGGGCGTGGCAACGATGCTGCCGCTGGGTGCGGTAAAGGCCGTCGCTGGGCGATCAGGGACGCCATAATGGGTATCATAGATACTATAGGAAACGCCCAGATTGCCGCCATCATCGATAAAGGCCGCGCCGCCCGCTGCGGTCCATGTCTTTACCGCGCTGTTGGGAATGCGACCGCGTTCATTGGCAATGCCGCGCGTTTCCGCGGCACCAGCGGCGTTGCCCGCCCCGGCCTGCCGTGTTGCGAAATCGAACAGCTCGCTACGCAAGCTTGGTGCGAGCACAAATCCGCCCGTGCGGGTATCGTCGGTATTGCGATAGCTGCCGTCGACATGAACAACGATCCGGTCGGACACAGGCACATCGACGGACGCACCGCCCGAATAATCGCGTGCCGCGCTGCCATAAGCGACCAATGCATCGACATGCACAGGCTCATCGGGAACCGCGCGCGGTATGCGCTTGTCGAGCGCGTTGACTGCGCCGCCAACGGCCTGACCGCCAAAGAGGAGAACCGCAGGACCGCGGAGCACTTCAATCCGCTCAACCGTCAACGTATCGATCGTAACGGCATGATCGGCCGATGTGTTGGAGGCATCAATGTTGCCAATACCATCCGTCAGGACAGCGACCCGATTGCCTTGATAACCACGTAAGACAGGCCGCGATGCCCCAGGTGAGAAGCTGGTGGCCGATACGCCGGGCAAGCTTGCCAAAATATCGCCCAGTTGCGCGCGTGTTTTTTCGGCGAGGATATCACCCGTCACTGCCGAAGTGCCCGACAGAAGGTCTAACCGTTCGACATAAGGCGCGGTGACTACAATTTCGTCGGCGCTGTGAAAATCATCGGTCTTTGTATCTGTCGTTGATGAATCTGGCCTGCTTTGCTCGGCATAAGCGGGTGCGGCCAAAGCCAGAGATAAAGCGGTGATGCTTGCGGAGAAGGCGCGAACTGGAACAGTTTTCATGAAAAGGCATCATCCAAGGGAGATAGAAGGGCATTGATTAATAGTAATGATATAATATATCAATAGATAAATTGAACTTTGGCGGTTTGCCTAATTTTAATGCGCCAAATACGCTGTCTTTTGGCATGGCATGGGCCAGACCGACTTGCGATTACCCATGAACGCGCCTAGCTGTCTGTGGTATGAACACGACTGCTTCGACACTCGATCTGATTGGAAACACCCCGCTGGTGCGCCTTAAAGGGCCAAGCGCGGAAGCCGGATGCGATATTTTTGGTAAGTGCGAATATGTGAACCCCGGCGCATCGGTAAAGGACCGCGCTGCGCTCTACATCTTACGCGATGCCGAACGGCAGGGGCTGCTTAAACCGGGCGGCACGATTGTCGAAGGCACGGCTGGCAATACCGGCATTGGCCTCGCGCTGGTCTGCAACGCGCTTGGGTATAAGACGATCATCGTCATGCCCGAAACGCAGAGCCAGGAGAAAAAGGACACGCTACGTGCCTTGGGTGCAGAGCTCGTGCTCGTTCCTGCCGCGCCATATTCGAACCCCGGCCATTTCGTGCACACTTCACGCCGCTTGGCCGAGGAAACCGAAAACGCGGTATGGGCGAACCAATTCGACAATATCGCCAACCGCCGCGCACATATTGAAACCACTGCCGAGGAAATTTGGACGCAAATGGGCGGTGACATTGACGGCTTTATTTGCGCAGCTGGAACAGGCGGAACTATCGCTGGGGTAGGTCTTGGACTTAAGGCGAAGGATGAGGCGGTCACCATTGCCTTGGCCGATCCGCACGGCGCGGCGCTGTATAATTATTATGCATGCGGTGAATTAAGCTCCGAGGGCAACTCAGTCGCCGAAGGCATCGGGCAGGGCCGGATCACGGCCAATCTCGATGGTGCGCCGATTGATACGCAATTCCGCATTTCGGACGAGGAAGGCCTTGTCTGGGTCCGCCGTTTGTTGGCGGAGGAGGGGCTTTGCCTTGGTCTTTCGTCCGGCATCAATGTGGCAGGCGCGATCGCGTTGGGCAAACAATTGGGGCCGGGCAAGCGCATCGTTACCATCTTGTGCGACACGGGTTTTCGGTATCTGTCCACCATCTATAATCCCGCATGGATGCGCAGTAAAAACCTTCCCGTAATGCCTTGGCAAATGGACAGCTAAAGGCAATATCGGGTTTAGAGGAGGAAGCACATGGTCCAGCAAAGGCAATCCGCAGTTCAACGTATTCAGGTTGGCGTCGTAGGTCTTGTCGTCGTGCTGCTGTTCGTGACACTGGCCAGCATGGTTCTCGACCGGGTTAGGCCAGCCCAGCAAGCTGGCGGCATGCCAGGGGCTGCTCCATTGACCGCAGGCAATGGCTCAACGCCTGCTGAGCCTCTGGCTGAATTGGGCGTCACGCCGGTCGCCAAGGATTCTGCCGCTGAACAGCCTGCCAATGGAGCTGCGCCAGCGCCGCGGCAATCCGCACCCGCGCCGCGGCGGTAATTTGGTGACTGATAGATTTGCCCGCTTTGGGGGCACAAGGCGGCTTGTTGTCGTCCTGCTTGCCGTATCATTGGTCCTGCTGCTGTTTGCAGGGCTTGGTTTCACGCGGTCAGCAAGTGATAGGCCAAAGGCGGCCCTAGCCCTCATGACGACATTGCCGTTGCAGTGGAGTGAGGGCGGCATTGAAGCTGACCTTGCCCAAGATGCCGCGCCGCACCCTGCTTTCGCACGCCTTGACCAGCGTTACGACATTGACCTCATCGATGACCTGACAACATGGAAACCACGCAACGGGCAACTGCTCCTGCTTGCCCAGCCAAGGGCTTTTGCTCCGGCGGAACTCGTGCGCTTGGACAATTGGGTTCGGAGCGGCGGTCGGCTGTTGATACTGGCGGACCCTGCTTTGCAATGGGGCAGCCTGTATCCGTTGGGGGATAAGAGGCGCCCGTTGTTTACATCTTTGCTCTCCCCCTTGTTCACACATTGGGGGCTTGAGCTGGTTTTGCCCATTACCAATGACAGCCCCCGTATTATCCGCAAGATCGGCGCTTTCAATATCCGCACCGTAACGCCCGGCGAATGGCTTCCCAAAGGGACAATAAGCCCGCGCTGCAGTATTTCCGCCAAGGGCCTGTTGGCGGATTGCCGGATTGGTGCGGGCCGCGCGGTGTTGGTTGCCGATGCTGACATGCTAGACGCCGCCTTTTGGGAAGGACAGGGGATGCGGATACTTACCGGGGGTGACGAGTTCGCCAATTTGGCTCTTGTCGAAGCGCTGTTGATGGCGTTGAAATCCAATAATGCGCTTAATGGGGATTTTGTGGGAAAATGACGGGCGCAGAAGGATTTTATGCAATTCACCGCTGTAAGACCGCCAATTTAGCCGATTTTGGATGCTTATATTGGGGTGCATTACGCATGGCAATTTGGGGGGAACTATAAAAACAACGGAATTTCGGTAAATTTTGTCATAAAAATTAAGCATTCCCATAAAATCCCTCTTTTCATCCATGAATTCCCTTGTTATGACCATGATTTCAAGGGGTGGATTCCTGATTCTATCGGTCGTTACGGCGTCCGCATGACGCGTGTTTCGTCATGATTGGTAATTTCCACCCTTTAGTGGGGGGTGGTTCAGGCAGTGTCAGCGTTGGTCGTCTATGCAGGTTCGGGGGTGTCGAGTGTCGACGCCAAGGGCCGCACGACCATTCCCGCCGAGCTGCGTGACAGCGTCCAGCAGTCGAGCGGCAGCAACAATGTCTGTATTTCCCGCCATTCCAGCTTACCTTGCCTCATTGGCTTTGGTGGGTCCGAGCGTCTTAAGCTGCGTGCCGACATTGAGGCGCAATGGCAAAGCGCAGTTAACCGCGGCACCGAATTTGACCGCGAAATGGCTGGCGTTTCGGCTTCTTCGATTTTTGAAACTGCTTTTGAGGCAAGTGGCCGCTTCGTGCTTTCGCCTATGCTTAAGCATTTTGGTCGCATTAACGACCGCGCTTTCTTCTTTGGCGCGACAACGCACTTCTTGCTGTGGAACCCTGATGTCTTCCTCAAAGAAGCGCCTGCAGCGTTCAACTCCATTAAGGACGAGCTAAATTATTGGCTGTCCCAGGCAAAGCGCGACAAATGAGCGCGCTCGCCCCACATATTCCAGTTTTACTGGATGAAGTGATTCACGCACTGCCCATCACCCCGGGCGCTGAGATCGTGGATGGTACCTTTGGTGCGGGTGGATACAGCCAAGCGATACTGGCTCGCGGTGCGCGCGTTTATGCGTTCGACCGCGATCCCGATGCACTTAACGAAGGTGCGGACCTTGCAGGCCGGAGTGAAGGTGCTTTGCGTCTTTACTCGGCCTGTTTTTCTAACATGGACGATGTCCTGATGGCTGATGGTGTTATGTCGGTCGATGGCGTTGTGCTCGACATTGGCGTGTCGTCGATGCAGCTTGATCGCGCAGAGCGCGGCTTTTCCTTCCAGAAGGACGGCCCGCTCGATATGCGCATGGGTCAGGACGGCATGTCGGCTGCCGACTTCGTCAACGAAGCTGAAGAAGCGGACATTGCCGACATCATCTTTCGGTATGGCGAAGAGCATCGTTCACGCCGCATCGCGCGTTCGATTGTGGCTGCGCGTCCCATCACGACAACTGCGCAGCTCGCTGCAATCGTCCGCAAGGCCGTTGGCCATAAGCCCGGCGCGCCGAAAGACCCCGCAACTCGGGCGTTTCAGGCCATCCGCATTCATGTAAACCGCGAACTGGATGAGTTGACCGACGGGCTGGAAGCTGCAGAGCGCATGTTGAAGCCCGGCGGTCGTCTGGCTGTCGTTACCTTTCACAGCCTTGAAGATCGCATCGTAAAGCAATTCTTGCGCCGTCGTAGTGGCGCAGAAGCCGCAGGGTCACGGCACGTGCCAATGGTTGGTAATGACGGTCCTGCGCCCACTTTCGACAAAGCTGATAAAGCGGTCCGGCCATCGGACGCCGAGTTGGCCCGTAATCCACGGTCACGTTCAGCAACATTACGTTCCGCAACCCGCACACACGCACCCGCATGGGCAATAGGAGGACTGGCAGCATGAGTCTCGCCATGAAAAGACTTCAGAATATAGGCTGGCTGGCTTTGGTGTTCATGGTTGCAATCCTGTTATACCCATTGTCGTTGAACGTTGCCGCGATGCACAGCAATCTGGTCGCTGTTGATCGCAACATACTCGAAACAAAGCGTGAAATCAGCTTCCTTCAAGCCGAAATCCGCACGCGCGCTAGTCTGCAGCAGCTGGAGGAGTGGAACGAGCTTTTGTACGGTTATCAACCACCAATGGCCAACCAGTTCGTTAGCGGTGAGGCTGCACTTGCGGAACTGACGGGTGATCTGCAGGCGACCAAGCCAGTGATGATGGCTTCGGCCGACATTGACGCTGCGCCAAGCGCGAACCAAGCCAATCCAGCGCCAACAATTGAGGCAGTTGTTAAAAAATCCACCGAAATTGCCACCGCCGTTGCGGCGCCGATCTTTGCCGAGCCGGTAAAGCGCGCCGCACCTAAGCCTGCGGCACCGAAGGTTGAGCAGACGCGGACCGAGCGGCTGGCGCGGATGGACGAAAAGCTTTTGTCCGACGACTTCATGCGGGATATTTCGGCTAAGGCCGCTAACGAACGCCGCCGGTAATGATTCCGCAAATCGCCCGCACGACAACTCGGAAAAGCGGCGTTAACCCCCCGCCTTTTGCGGCCCATGGGTTCTGGCGGATGCTTATTCTGCTGGTTGCATTTGGTATGTTCGTTGCGTTGCTCATTGGGCGGCTTGCGACTTTGGCTTTATTCGAAAGCAGCCGCGCTTACGGTGCGACCAGCACAGACTATGTGCCAGATCGCGGTGATATTGTTGACCGTAACGGCATTCCTCTGGCGCGCAGCATTTATGGCTATGCCATTTGGTTGAAGCCTGCCGACATCCTTGGCGACCGCAAGCAATTGGCAACACAGTTGGCAGCAATTTTTCCGGATACGCCAGCGGCTGAATTCTATGCAAAACTGACCGATGACAAGCCCAGTTACTTGCGTAACCGCGCATTGCCGGAGCAAGTCCGCGCGGTCCATGATCTTGGCGAAATCGCCATTGAATTCCCGCGCGAGGCTACACGGCTTTATCCGCAACACGACATGGCCGCCCATGTCCTCGGTTTCGTAAACCGTGACGGCAAAGGCGCGATGGGCATGGAGCGGGTAATGAACAATTATCTGCGTGACCCGGCCAAGCGTGGGAGCCCTTTGAACCTTGCCTTGGACGTCCGAGTTCAAGCAGCGTTGGAGAGCGAACTGGCGTCGGGCATGACCGCTACGGCCGCCAAGGGTGCTGCCGGGGTCGTATTGGATGTGCAAACGGGCGAAGTGGTAGCCATGGCAACATTGCCTTCGTTCAACCCGAACCGGCCGTCCTTTGCTAATATCCCCGATCTTGGCCAGACGATCACTGACGGTCGCTATCCTATTTCGCGGCAGACTAACAACGTAACGAACCGGGTATATGAACTCGGCTCTACCTTTAAGCCGCTCACCGTTGCCGCTGCTTTGGACGCGGGAACGGTGCGCGACCTTTCCGTTCGGTATGACGCCACCAAGCCGCTTCAAGTTGGAAAGTTTAAAATACGGGATTCGCACCCATTAAACCGCTGGATCAATACACCAGAGGCGCTCATCCACAGTTCTAACATTGTGACGGCGCAAATTGCTGACCAATTGGGTGCTGTCCGCATGGACGCGATGTTGCGTGCAATGCATTTTAACGCGCGTCCGGATATCGAACTGGCAGAAAAATCTATGCCGCTATATCCCAAGACCTGGGGCCGACTGACCAATATGACTGTAGGGTTCGGGCACGGCATCGCGGTTACGCCAATGCATTTGGCGAGTGCGTATGCCGCGATGGTCAATGGTGGCATTTATCGTCCGGCCACAATGTTCAAGACGAAAGCCGATGCCAAGATTCCTGGTAAGCGGGTCTTTACCGCGGCAACCAGTGCACGGATGCGGCAATTGATGCGCATGATCGTCGTTGACGGAACGGGCAGCCAAGCCGATGCACTGGGATACCGCGTTGGCGGCAAGACGGGTTCTGCGGAAAAGCCAGGCGTTGGCGGCTATAGCCGCAATCTGGTCGTCTCCACCTTTGCCTCTGCATTCCCGATGGATAACCCGCGTTATGTGGTGCTTGCGATGCTCGACGAACCTCAGGGTACGGAAGCCTCAAGCTTTCAGCGGACCGCCGGTTATACCGCTGCGCCCGTTGTCCGTAAGACAATTACACGGATTGGGCCATTGATGGGAATTATACCTGACATGAAGCGCGATGTTGATGTATCTGAACTGATGCCTTTATTGCGAAAGGCGAAGGGAGAGCAATAGTGAAGCTCGGGCAATTGGTAACCGGTGCCGACATGGCATCGGCCGACAGCATAGTGACCGGCTTTGCCATCGACCATCGGAAAATTGCGCCCGGCACAGTTTTTGGCGCATTTGAGGGCGCCGCATTCAACGGCGAAGATTTCATCGACGCTGCAATCGCCGCTGGTGCAGTCGCTGTTGTCGCGCGTCCGGAGGCTATGGTGCAGGGCGCTGTGCATGTTGCCGACGCCAACCCGCGCAAGGCATTTGCCGAACTCGCGGCAAAATTCTTTCGGCCATTTCCCGAAAATGTGGCGGCGGTCACCGGAACGAATGGCAAGACTTCGACTGCTGAGCTTACGCGGCAGCTGTGGCGAATGTCGGGGCACAATGCGGCATCTATAGGAACATTGGGCATTACAACAGCTTCGGATCAGGCAAGTACGGGCCTTACTACGCCGGACATTGTAACCTTCCTTGCCAACATGTCCGGTCTCGCGCGCGAAGGCATCAGCCATGCGATATTCGAGGCATCAAGCCACGGCCTGTCCCAATATCGCAGTGAAGGCGTGCCCGTTTCGGTTGCTGCTTTCACTAACTTAAGCCGTGACCATCTTGATTATCACGGGACGATGGAAAATTATTTTGAGGCCAAGATGCGCCTGTTTGACAAAGTCGTCGACGCCAATGGCTGCGCCGTGATCTGGGCAGACGATATATGGTCTGACCAAGTCATTGCGCGTGCCCGCAAACGCGAATTGCGTCTGATCACCGTTGGGGAAAAGGGCAAGGGCATTCAACTGGTCTCGCGCCAAGCGACCCAGCTTGGGCAGACGCTTGAGCTGCGTATTCAGGGCGATGTGCATAAGGTTAAGCTGCCGCTCATTGGCGCCTATCAGGCCACAAATGCGCTCGTCGCCGCAGGGGTAGTTATGGCAAGCGGGGGAGAGGTGGAGAGCCTGCTGTCGCATTTGGCCCGGTTGCAACCAGTGCGCGGACGACTGGAGCGTGCCGTAATCACCAAAAGTGGCGCGCCTGTGTATGTCGATTATGCGCATACGCCCGACGGCTTACGCGCGGCCATTGCAGCATTGCGTCCGCATACGAAGGGTAAGCTAATTACTGTCTTCGGCGCAGGCGGCGACCGCGATACAGGCAAGCGTCCGGAGATGGGCGCTGTGGCCGTCGCAGACTCCGACATTGTGATTGTCACTGACGATAACCCAAGAAGCGAAGACCCGTCGCTCATCCGCGCTGACGTCATGGCAGGGGCCAAGGGCGCGCATGAGATTGGCGACCGGCATTATGCGATCGCCTTTGCCATCGAACATGCCGAACCCGACGATATCGTTCTGATTGCGGGCAAGGGCCATGAACAAGGGCAGATCATTATGGGCCGCGTTCTGCCTTTTGACGATGTCGAAGTCGCAAGGGAATGCGCGGCATGACCGTGTTATGGACATTTGAGGAGTTGCTGGCGGCAACTGGCGGGACAGCTTCGGGGCATTTTAACGTTACGGGCGTTGCGTTTGATTCCCGTGAAATCGGCAAAGGCGACCTCTTTCTGGCGTTGAAGGGTGCAGAGACCGACGGGCATCTGTTCGTAGACAAGGCCTTTGCCAATGGTGCAGCGGGCGCGATTGTGTCGCAGCCCGTTCCGTACCCACACATCCTTGTGGCAGACACGATGCAAGCGCTTGAGGCGCTTGGTCATGCGTCACGCGCGCGGACTAAGGCGAAAATCATTGGGGTTACCGGTTCTGCCGGTAAGACAGGGACGAAGGAGGCGTTGTTTGCCGCGCTTGATCGCTGCTCACGCGGGCGGGCGCACCGTTCGGTCAAAAGCTATAACAACCATGTAGGCGTGCCGTTGAGCCTTGCGCGGATGCCAGCGGATTGCGACTTCGGCGTTTTCGAAATGGGCATGAACCACGCTGGTGAAATGCGCGCGCTTAGCCATATCGTCAGGCCCGATGTTGCCATCATAACCACCATTGCACCTGCACATATCGAATTCTTCAAGGACGAAAGCGGTATTGCCGACGCCAAAGCCGAAATCTTCGAAGGCTTGGTCGAAGGCGGCACGGCGATATTGCCTGCCGACAATGTCCATTATCCGCGTTTGCGCGCAGCAGCAGAGCAGCACACCAACGCCATATTGTCCTTTGGCTTCAGCGCGGATGCAGATGTCCGCGTGATCAACCATTTGGATAGCGTGCATAATAGCACGCTGATTACGGCCAAGGTGTGCGACGCAATGTTGTCTTTCAACCTGTCTCAACCCGGGCAGCACTGGATCGGCAACAGCATGGCGGTTTTGGCCGCAGTGTTGGCAGCGGGTGGCGATCTTGCCTCTGCTGGTCTTGCAATGGCGGAAATGGGTGGCCTTGCCGGACGCGGTGCGCGGCACGACGTTGCGATTGCCGGAGGCGCCGCCCATCTGATCGATGAAAGTTACAACGCCAACCCTGCCTCAATGGCCGCGACTATCGGCCAATTGGGCTTGTCGGGCGGCGGACGGCGCATTGCTGTGCTGGGATCCATGAAAGAACTTGGCGACAAAGGCGATGATTATCACCGCGCCCTTGCAGCACCCTTGGCTGCCGCAAAGGTCGATTTTGCTATCCTTGTCGGCAAAGAGATGACAATTCTTGCTGATGAGTTGAAAGCAGGGGTTGAGGGACCGAAGGAATTCGCGCATTGCGCGACCGCGCAGGAGGCACTCGCCCTTCTGCAACAATATCTTTGCGCATCGGACACGATTTTGGTCAAAGGTTCCAACAGTATGGGACTTTCCACCATCGTCAGCGCGCTGACGGGTGGGAAAAACTGATGCTTTATGTTTTGGCTGAATATCTGGGTTTTCCTGGGATACTTAACCTTATTCGCTATCTAAGCTTCCGCTCCGGAGCTGCGGTTGCAACCGCTCTTGTTATCGGCCTGCTTATCGGACCACGCTTCATTAGCATGCTGCGCGTGCGCCAAGGCAAGGGCCAGCCCATCCGAAGTGATGGGCCGCAATCGCATCTTGCAAAAGTGGGCACCCCAACAATGGGCGGGCTGATGATATTGGTATCGGTCGGCATTTCCATGCTGTTGTGGATGGATTTGAAGAATGTTTACGTCTGGGCCTGTTTGCTTGTGACCGTAGGCTTCGGCACCGTTGGATTTCTCGATGATTATGACAAGGTCAAGAAACGCAGCCACAAGGGCGTATCTGGCAAAGTCCGCTTGTTGTGGGAGTTTGCGATTGCGGGCGTTGCGGTATCGCTGATTGTCGCGCAATCAGGTGGCAATTTGTATCTGCCGTTTGTTAACGGCCCCGTGATCGACTTGGGCTGGTGGTATGTGCCTTTTGGTGCGTTTGTGATTGTTTCATTCGGCAATGCGGTAAACTTGACCGACGGCCTTGATGGCCTTGCGACAATGCCCGTCATCATTGCCTCCATTGCATTTATGTTGATCGTCTACATGGTCGGCAATGCCAAATATGCAGCATATCTGGGTATTCCGTTCTTTTTGGGGGCAGGGGACCTCGCCATGCTATGTGGCGCGATTGTCGGCGCCGGCCTTGCCTTTTTGTGGTTCAACGCCCCGCCTGCGTCTGTTTTCATGGGCGATACTGGAAGCCTTGCTTTGGGCGGAACGCTGGGGGCGATTGCCGTTGTGGCGCATCATGAATTTGTTCTTGCCATCATCGGCGGACTTTTCGTTATTGAGGCGCTTTCGGTCATCATTCAGGTGTTCTGGTTCAAGCGGACCGGAAAGCGCATTTTCCGCATGGCGCCGATTCACCACCATTTTGAACAGCTTGGCTGGTCTGAGCCGACCGTTGTCATTCGGTTCTGGATTGTGGCTTTCGTATTGGCGCTTGCAGGGCTATCAACCCTTAAGCTCAGATGATTACTACCCCTGCCTTTAAAGACCGGAAGTACGCTATATTGGGGCTTGCGCGCTCCGGTCTGTCCGCGGCACGTTCTCTCGTGGCAGGTGGCGCGCAGATATTGGCGTGGGACAATGATGAAGCCGCACGCGCCAAAGTCGCTGACATCGCGACGATTGCTGACCCGTTGCTGAGTGACCTGTCCGGTTATGACGCGATTGTGGTATCACCCGGCGTACCAATCAACCGTCATCCCATCGCTGAAAAGGCAAAGGAAGAGGGCCTGCCGCTGATTGGTGACATGGAATTGTTTGCGATGGCGCGGCCCAACTTGCCGCCGCACCGCGTGGTCGGCATTACCGGAACTAACGGTAAATCTACCACGACGGCACTTGTGCATCATGTGTTGGAAAGCGCAGGGCTGCCGGTGCGCATGGGTGGTAACATCGGGCTGCCAATATTGTCGCAAGCGCCATTGCCCTCAGGCGGCGTGTATGTGCTTGAGCTTTCAAGCTACCAGATCGACATTACACATATGCTCGCCTGCGACGCTGCGGTGCTCATCAACCTGTCGCCTGACCATCTTGACCGTTATGACGGCTATGAGGGGTATATGGCGTCGAAAGCGCGGCTTTTCGAAATGCAGACGGGGCATGAAACGTCGGTCTTTGGCAAAGGCGACGCCGATACCGAGCGGGTCTATCGCGACGTGCTTACCCGGCGCGGGGCGGAGTTTGTGCATTTGGCGGATCCACAGTCGGTCAACGGTCAAGAAGAATGGCCGTCGCTGCAAGGGCCACATAACCTTCAAAATATAGCAGTGGCCATCGCCATCGTAGAATCGCTTGGCGTGACCGAAGCGCAATGGCGACCTGCCATGCGGACCTTTAAGGGTCTTGCCCACCGCATGGAGGTTGTTGCCGAACGGAACGGCGTGTTGTTCATCAACGACAGCAAGGCGACCAATGGTGCGTCCACCGCGCCTGCGTTGGCGGCATATCCGCGCGTGCACTGGATCGTCGGCGGCTTGCCGAAAACCGACAATCTTGACGAATGCATTCCCAATTTCGGCCATGTTGTAAAGGCTTACACCATTGGGGAGGCAGGGCCGCTGTTTTACGAACTGCTGTCCCCCCATTTGCCAGTAGAACGCAGCGAGATGATGGGCACTGCGGTGCACTCGGCGGCGGCACAGGCGCAACCCGGTGACGTTATCATGCTCTCACCCGCGTGCGCGTCCTTTGACCAGTTCAAGGATTTTGAAGCGCGCGGCGACGCATTCCGCGCAATTGTGGAAGCGTTATGAGCGACGGCAAAGATGTTCCGTGGGTATTGGCGGCAAAGACGGGCAAGATTGGCTTTGCCAACCGTTTGGGCCGTGGTGACCGTTCGCCGCTGGGCGTCTGGTTCTGGGAACTTGACCGCGTGTTGTTGTCGTTGATGATGGTGTTGATTGCGATTGGCTTGCTTGCGGTTGCGGCGGCATCGCCCGCCGGTGCGCAGCGGCTATCGGCTTCGACATCACAGTTATCCTCGCTGTATTTCTTTTATCGGCAGCTGATGTGGGTGATTGTTGGCGTGCCGATCATGCTGTTTATCTCGATGTGTCCGCGCGAAAAGGCCCGACGCATTGCCGTTTATGGTTTCTGCATTGTGTTCGTGCTGCTTGTGCTCGTGCCCGTATTAGGGCGCGAGGTGAATGGATCGCGCCGCTGGATTGGCCCTGGTTTTGCGGGGCTTCAGCCATCGGAATTTCTAAAGCCCTTTTTTGCCGTTACGATGGCATGGATTATCAGCTGGCGGTTGAAAGACCCGACTCTGCCAGTCTTGATTATCAGCAGCATTGTCACCGCAGCTGTCTGTATCTTGCTTTTGATGCAACCCGACCTTGGCCAGACGATATTGTTCATGGGCACATGGTTTGCATTGATGATGGTCGCTGGCGTTCCTGCAAGCCGTCTTTGGGGCCTTATCATCAGCGGCATCATATTCATCGTGCTGGCCTATAATTATTACCCGGTTGCAACGCAGCGCATCGATGCCTGGATTTTTGGGACTGAGGGCCTAACCCATGACAAGATGGCGCTGGCGACATTAATCAATGGGGGCTTTATTGGCCTTGGCCCAGGACTTGGGGTCAAGAAATATTCTTTGCCTGAGGGGCATACCGACTACATCTTCTCCGTGATTGGCGAAGAATTCGGTCTGCTTGCCTGCATGGTCATCGCCATACTGTACTTTGCCATACTGGTGCGCATCATCATTCGCCTGTTGGATGAAAAGGACCAGTTTGTAGTGCTGGCGGTTACGGCGCTGGGCGCGCAGTTTTGCGGGCAGGCGATGATTAACATTGCGGTTAACCTAGGCGTCTTTCCCTCTAAGGGCATGACTTTGCCCTTCATTAGCTATGGCGGATCATCCATAGTTGCGCTTTCGATCACATGCGGTCTCATACTCGCACTGACGAAGCGAAACCCGTATCTTGACCGGTCGCTGTATATGGTGAAGGGACAACGACCATGACCATATCTCGGCATTATGTATTGGCCGCTGGCGGAACCGGGGGGCATCTGATCCCTGCCTTTGCCTTGGGGCAAGAACTGATAAACCGCGGACATCATGTAGCTTTAATCACCGACGCGCGCGGCGCAAAAATTCCGGGCTGCCCAGACAAGATGGCAACCCATTTTCTGCCCGCTGGCCGGATCACCAAAAAACCCAGTAGCTGGTTTCCGGGGATCCTGGCGATTGCCCAAGGCCGCAAGATGGCGCGCCGCTTATACGAAAAATTTGAACCAAGCGCTGTTGTTGGTTTTGGCGGATACCCGGCATTCCCAGCGCTTCTGGGTGCCTTTGCCGAGAAAATTCCAGCGATTATTCACGAACAAAATGCCGTGCTTGGGCGCGTCAACCGCTTCACCGCGCGGCACGTGAATGCCATTGCCACATCCTATCCCGAAGTGCTGCGCCTTTCTCTGCGATACGCAGGCAAGGTGCATCTTGTCGGCAACCCGATCCGCGAAGAGGTGCTTGCCCTGCGCGACAAACCCTATTCCTCGCTTTTGGACGCGGATATTTTCCGCGTGCTTGTGACGGGCGGAAGCCAAGGCGCAACCGTGCTTTCTGACGTTGTGCCCGATGGCCTTTCCCAACTGCCGCTAAACTTGCGGCGTCGGTTGCAGGTAACGCAGCAGTGCCGCGCCGAAGACATTGAGGCTGTACGCGCAGCATATGTCGCCCACGGCATTCCGGCCGAACTCGCGACCTATTTGCCTGACCTGCCTGAACGACTTGGCTGGGCGCATATGGTGATATCGCGGGCAGGGGCGTCGACGATAGCCGAACTGACCTGCGCTGGACGGCCCGCGATATTGGTACCGCTACCAAGCGCAACCGATGACCACCAAAGCTATAATGTTAAGGAAATGGTCCAAGCAGGCGGCGCCCGCGCCATCGCGCAGCCAGCATTCACCGCGGTAGAGTTGGCCAAGCAGATCGAGAAAATTGCGCTTGAGCCCGGTGCGCTGGAAAATGCAGCGAAGGCAGCAAAAAACTGTGGCAGGCCAAATGCGGTTGCCGAACTTGCCGACCTTGTCGAGTCTTTTGGCCGCGCCCCAATCATGCATCATATAACGTCCCCATCCGAACACAGGGGCGCTTTCAGTTCGTCCCCTGCACTTGCCAAAGAGAACGCAGCGTGAAGGGTGTTCCTACCGATATTGGCATTGTCCATTTCGTCGGCATCGGCGGCATAGGGATGTCAGGCATTGCTGAAGTCATGCATAATCTTGGCTATAACGTGCAGGGAAGCGACATTGCGGACAGCTATGTCATTGATGGCCTACGCCAACGCGGCATCAAGGTTATGATCGGCCACAGTGCGGACAATTTGGGCGAGGCGACAGTCGTTGTAACGTCGACTGCCGTCAAGGAAGGTAACCCCGAGCGCGATGCAGCTTTGGAACGGCGGATACCCTTGGTACGCCGCGCTGAAATGCTCGCCGAATTGATGCGGCTGAAAAATACCGTTGCTGTGGCGGGCACGCATGGAAAGACGACCACGACATCGTTGATCGCCGCGATGCTTGACCATGGCGGCATTGACCCGACGGTCATCAACGGCGGAATCATTAATAGCTATGGTTCCAACGCGCGCCTTGGGGCAAGTGACTGGATGGTGGTTGAAGCCGATGAGAGCGATGGCAGCTTCTTGCGGCTTGACGGCACGCTGGCGGTCGTCACCAACATCGATCCCGAACATCTGGACCATTATGGCGATTTCGACGCGATCAAAAAGGCGTTTGTCGAATTTGTCGAAAACGTCCCCTTTTATGGCGCGGCGATCATGTGTCTCGACCATCCCGAAGTACAGGCGATTTTGCCCAAGATCCGCGACCGTCGGATTATCACTTATGGCTTTTCGGGGCAGGCCGATATCCGCGGCGAAAATGTCACCCCGAACCCGGGCGGTAACCGTTTTGATGTGGTCGTTCGCGCACGCGATGGATCGCAGAGGACGATAGAGGGTATTCAGCTTCCCATGCCGGGGCGCCACAATGTCCAGAACGCGCTGGCTGCGGTCGCCGTTGGCCTTGAAATGGGAATGAGTGACGCAGATGTTGCGCATGGCTTTGACAAATTCGGTGGGGTTAAGCGCCGCTTTAGCAAGGTTGGCGAAGTTGTCCTTGACGGTGGGGTCGTTACAATCATCGATGATTACGGCCACCATCCCGTCGAAATCCGCGCGGTGCTGTCGGCTGCACGTGAAGGTGTGCAGGGCCGAGTCATTGCCGTGGCACAGCCGCACCGTTTCACCCGGCTGCGCGACCATATGGATGATTTCCAACAGGCCTTTAATGATGCCGACATGGTGTTCATCTCACCCGTCTATGCAGCTGGCGAGGGTCCGATTGACGGCATAGATGCAGATGCGCTGGTGCATGGCATAAAGGCGCGCGGGCATCGTTCGGTTGCGACTGTGGCCGACGCCGATGACCTGGCACGCAAACTGGCCGAAGTTGTTCAGGCGGATGACATGGTCGTGTGCTTGGGAGCTGGCGACATCACCAAATGGGCGGCTGGCCTTGCCGACGCAATTCAGGCAGCGCGCGGATGACAGTGCTGTGTATGCCGCAGGTGCAAGGACGTTTGACCCAAGCCGCGCCGCTGGCACCGTTGGTCTGGTTTAAGTCTGGCGGCTGCGCGGATTATCTATTTGAACCTAAAAACATCGCCGATCTGCAATCCTTTTTGCGCGAACTTGACCAAGCTACGCCGGTCATGGCGCTTGGCTTGGGATCTAACCTGATTATCCGAGATGGCGGTGTCAGGGGTGTCGTTATCCGCTTGGGTAAGGCCTTTGCTAAAGTCACTTGTACCGACGCTGTCACGATGAAATGCGGTGCAGGGGCATCAGGCATTTTGGTGTCCTCCACTGCGCGTGACAATAAAATTGCTGGTCTTGAGTTTCTGCGCTCCATTCCGGGAACCGTCGGCGGCTTTGTTCGCATGAACGGCGGCGCATATGGCGGCGAGGTGAAGGACATTTTGGGCGATTGCGATATTGTTATGCGCGACGGTACGCTGTTGACCTTGTCTGTGGATGAACTGCACTACAGCTATCGCCATTCCGAACTGCCTGATGGCGCTATTGTGGTTGCTGCGCGGTTTCAAGGACGTTCCGGGGAACCGGAAGCCATTCAAGCCGAGATGGACCGCATCAGCGCAACACGCGAAGCATCGCAGCCATTGCGATCCAAAACCGGCGGGTCGACCTTCAAAAATCCGGATGGACATAAGGCATGGCAATTGGTCGATGCTGCGGGGTGCCGCGGGCTTCAGATTGGCGGTGCGCGGGTGTCCGAAAAACACACCAATTTCCTGATTAATACCGGCGATGCGACCAGCGCGGATATTGAGGCGCTTGGCGAAGAAGTCCGTGCGCGCGTAATGGCACAATCTGGCGTGGCACTAACATGGGAAATCCAGCGCGTGGGTGAAACGAAATGAGTAAGCACATTCACGTTGCCGTGTTGATGGGGGGGTGGTCGAACGAGCGGCCTGTGTCCTTGATGAGCGGCAATGGGGTCGCCGATGCTTTGGAAAAGGTCGGATATCAGGTTAGCCGCGTCGATATGGACCGCAATGTCGCGCAAGTGCTGGCTGGCCTTCGTCCTGATGTCGTATTCAATGCCTTGCATGGTGTCCCGGGTGAGGATGGCACAGTGCAGGGCATGTTGGACCTCATGGGCATCCCTTATACGCATAGCGGCATGGTGACGTCGGTTATTGCGATTGATAAGGAACTGACCAAGCAGTGCCTTGTGCCTGCCGGAATTCCTATGCCCAAGGGAACGATGGTTGATAGCGAAAGCCTATATGCGGCTGATCCGCTGCCGCGGCCTTATGTGCTTAAGCCCGTGAATGAAGGCAGCTCGGTTGGCGTGGCAATTGTCACGGATGACAGCAATTATGGCAATCCGATTGCCCGTGATGCCAAAGGGCCGTGGCAGGAATTTGACCGGTTGCTGGCAGAACCTTTCATCAAAGGCCGCGAGCTGACGGTAGCAGTGCTGGGTGACAAGGCGTTGTGCGTGACTGAGTTGAAGCCAAAGAGCGGCTTTTACGACTTTGACGCGAAATACACCGATGGCCTGACTGAACATATCTGCCCTGCAGAAATCCCCGATGATGTGGCGCAATATATGCTGGATACTGCGCTGCGCGCGCATCAATTGCTTGGCTGCAAAGGTGCCTCACGCACGGATTTTCGTTGGGATGACGAAGCGGGTATGGACGGTATATTCGTTCTGGAAACCAATACGCAGCCCGGCATGACACCGTTAAGCCTCGTGCCCGAGCAAGCGCGGCATGTTGGTATCAGCTATGAACAGCTGGTCGACATCATTGTGAAAGAGGCGTTGGCATAATGGCAGGTGCGACACGCAAGCCAGCAGCAAAGCGCAAAGCAACTGCGGCCAGCCCGCGGAAGAAGGTCTCCCAGATTTCGGGTGTCGACAAAGTATTGCGCATGCTCCCATTTTCCGAAGAGGAAGTGCAGCGCGTCAGTACTTGGATTATCGTTGCGGTGCTTGCTGCGATTGCCTTTGCCGCTGCGCAATATGCTGGACTGACCGCCGCTGCCTATCAACAATATGCCGCACTTGCCGCAAAAGCTGGTTTTCAGGTGCAGCGCATTGAGGTCACGGGCATGGAACGGGTCGACCAGTTGAAAGTCTACCAACTCGTGCTCGCCGAAAAAGACCGTGCGATGCCGTTGGTGAATATCGACAAAGTGCGCATGGATCTTTTGCAATATGGCTGGATTAAGGACGCCCGCGTTGCACGGCGGCTGCCTGATACGCTTGCCGTCGAGATTATCGAGCGCACGCCGACCGCCATTTGGCAACGCAACGGGAAATATTCGCTAATCGACGCAGAGGGGATTGTTCTGCAAAATATTCACCCTGGTGAGGGCGGTGACTTGCCGATGCTGAATGGAAATGATGCCAACCGGCACACGGTCGCGCTGAGTGCGTTACTCGACAAAGCGTCTGCCCTGAAATCACAAGTTTCCGGTGCAACTTGGGTCGGCAATCGTCGGTGGGATATTCAGTTCGAAACTGGCGAAACGCTTGCGCTGCCAGAAGGAGAGGCCGCCGCAGCTAAAGCGTTGCTGAATTTTGCGCGCATGGATGGTGTGCACCGCTTGCTTGGTCGCGACCTGATCCATTTTGACCTGCGCGATCCAGATCGCGCCTATTTCCGCAAAGCACAGAAGGTGGAACCCGCCAAAGTGGAGAAGACGGAAAAAGTGGAAAAAGTGGAAACCAACGAAGTTAGCTCTAAAACCAGTGGACAAACAGCATGAAGACGACGCGCGTTGAAAGGCTGATTTCCGCAATCGATATCGGCTCGTCGAAGGTTTCCGCGTTGATTACGGGTCAAACCGATAGTGGCGAATTGCTTGTTCTTGGTACAGGACAGCGCGAAAGTCGGGGTGTTACGCGCGGATGCATCGCTGATGTCGAACAGGCAGAACTATCTGTGCGCCATGCGGTCGAACAAGCGGAGCGGATCGCTGGCCTCAACATCGACCGCGTTTGGGTTGGCATGTCTGCTGGCGGGCTTGATAGTATGCTCGCGCCAGTAGAAATCGAATTAGGCGGCGACCGCATTACACAAGAAGATATCGGCGAACTGCTGCAGGCTGGACGCGACAATATCCAAACCGGCGGCAAAATGGCGCTGCATATTCAACCGACCTTATATTCGCTTGATGGGGTTGGCGGCGTAGCAAACCCAATTGGACTGCATGCCGATCGCTTGGGCGTTGACGTTCATGTTATCCTTGCTGATCCATCGCCGGTTCGGAATATGGACATGACCGTCCGCGCGGCACATTTGGATGTAGAATCGCTAGTCGTTGGACCGGTTGCAACTGGCCTTGCGTGTCTGACATCAGAGGAACGTGAACTGGGCGTTGCGTTGGTCGAATTCGGTGCGGCGGTCACCAATGTGTCGGTGTTCATCGGCGGAATGTTGGTTGGGCTTGAGACCATTCAAAAGGGTGCGTCGGACATTACCGATGACATCGCCTCAGCCTTTGGTATTCGCCGGGCGCAGGCAGAGCGATTGAAATGCTTTCACGGTTCTGCCTTAACCAGTCCGCGCGACTATCAGGAAGTTCTTGATATCGGTCCCGACGAAAATGGCGTTGAACCCGGAACCCAAGCGCCACGCATCACCAAAGCGCAGTTAAACGCAGTGGTCTGCCAGCGGGTCGACGGCATTGTAACCGATGTTGCGCAAGCATTGAAGACGCTAGGATTTTCTGGACCGTCTGGACATCAGGTGGTGCTGACTGGCGGCGGTGCCGAGCTTAAGGGTGCCGCCGAACATATGCAGAGCGCGCTTGGACGGACGGTGCGCATCGGTCGTCCTTCCGGACTAACCAGTATTCCCGAAGCACATTCTGGCCCCTCATTTTCGACACTGGTCGGTTTAATTCATTATGCCGCCTCTGAGCGTCTTGAGCTTCAATCCGGCTATCATATGCGCGCTGAACAGCTTGGCGGGGCGATGCCGAGTTTGATTGAACGCATAAAACGGGCGGTTCGTGAGAACTTCTAACAGAAAGCTGTGCAAAACGGGTAATTTTGGGGTGTGCGTTTTTTGCTTTTGTGTCAAAAGCGTGAAAATTTCGAACAAGCTGATGGGGCTAAGGGGATAAAATTATGAGCATCAATATCGGGCCACCAATGGTTGACGAATTGAAGCCGAAAATCGCAGTTATTGGGGTTGGCGGCGCTGGGGGTAACGCAGTTGCAAACATGATTGGTGCGAAGGTCGAAGGCGTTGATTTCCTTGTAGCTAACACGGACGCTCAGGCACTGAACGCTTCGCCAGCTGAATATCGCATCCAGCTCGGTCCTGAAATTACGAAAGGATTAGGTGCTGGCTCACGTCCTGAAGTTGGTCGTGCGGCCGCGGAAGAGACCATCGAGCAGGTGAAGGCCGCATTGGCAGGTTGCCACATGTGCTTCATCGCGGCGGGTATGGGTGGCGGAACCGGAACGGGTGCTGCTCCAGTTATTGCCCAAGTTGCGCGTGAAATGAATATTTTGACAGTTGGTGTTGTCACAAAGCCATTCCTTTTTGAAGGATCGCGCCGCATGCGCTCGGCAGAATCCGGCATTGCCGAGCTCCAACAGCATGTTGACACATTGATTGTCATTCCAAACCAGAACCTGTTTTTGGTCGCTAATCCCAACACGACATTCAAAGAAGCATTCCAGCTTGCTGACGAGGTTTTGCAGCAAGGTGTTCGTGGCATCACTGATCTCATGGTCATGCCTGGCCTCATCAACCTCGACTTTGCCGACGTTCGTTCTGTCATGCACGAAATGGGTAAGGCAATGATGGGTACTGGTGAAGCAGAAGGTGACAACCGCGCACTTGAGGCTGCGGAAAAGGCAATTGCCAATCCGCTGCTCGACGGCGTTTCGATGCAGGGTGCTAAGGGCGTTATCGTCTCGATCACCGGCGGCGAAGATATGCGCTTGATGGAAGTCGACGAGGCTGCAAACTATATCCGCGAATTGGTTGATCCGGATGCCAACATTATCTGGGGTTCGGCGTTTAACGAAAATCTGAACGGAAAAATCCGTGTTTCTGTCGTTGCTACTGGCATTGACAATGAAGGCCTGAGCGCTTCGCCTGCGACACAATCGCGCACGCCTTTCTCGTTCAGCCGTCCAGCGGTAGCGGAACCCGTTGCTCCGGTCAGCACTACAACATCTTTGTTCGATAGCACGCCAGCTACTCCAGTCGCAGAAGAGAACGATTTTGAAGAACAAGAGACTGATGTTGAAGATGATAGCTTGATCCTCGGCAGCGATTTCGAAGATACCGATGCAGATCAAGAATTTGAATCATTCACCCCGGAGACTGCTGCTCCAGCCAGCATGTCGTCAAGCTCGTGGGCAGGTGCAGATGCACTTGAACTCAACACGCCCGCTGAGGACGAGGTACCTGTACCTACTGCAGCCCCAGTTGATGTGCCTGCGGCTTCTGAGCGCGTTGTTCCACGCATTTCAACAGGCGGAACATTGTTTGAGCGGATGTCCAATCTGTCTCGCGGTCTTTCGCGCTCCGATGACGAGAACAAGGCTGATGATGACGCTAGCAGCGTCAATATCCCGCGTTTCCTTGATCGGCAGAACAACTGATAGGTTGCGCATCCAGCGCATCGTCAGTTCGTCCTCTTTAGACAACCGTTTGTCCGAGCACAGCGTTAACGCGCTTTGCGTCGGGCAGCGGCTGCTCCAATAGAAGTGCATGCATGTGACAATTTTACGAAGCGTGGGGCTATTGTGCGCGCTTATGATGTCAACCAGCGCCTTTGCGCAAGCGGTTGACGAAAGCGCACTTGAAGCTTTTGACAGACAAACTCCTAAAGTGCTCCCTGTCATATCCGAGCCTGCAGGGGCAGTGGAACTGCGCTCTGCAATGCGGAGAATTTCATTCAACCCGTCGGACGCTGATGCTTTGGCGGATGCTGGCAATGCGTCTTTAGTTTTGGGCGATGCCAACGCGGCGCTCAATTTCTTCACACGCGCGAACGCGCTGCGCCCCGGCAACAGCCGCATCGTTTCGGGCCTGGCTACCGCCACCGTGCGCACCGAAAACCCCTTTGAAGCGCTTCGATTGTTTGATGACGCGGTCCGGTTGGGCGCGAATGAGCGCTCAATTGCGATTGATCGTGCATTGGCGTTCGATCTGCTGGGGAATTTTGGTCGCGCACAGCAGGATTATAAGCTGGCGCGGACCGCATTTACCTCAGATGATTTGATTATACGGCAGTCTGTATCCTTGGCCTTGGCCGGGCAATATAGAGAAGCTGATGCTCTGCTGGTGCCCCTGCTTGAGCGCAAAAGCGCTTCTGCTTGGCGTGCGCGCGCGTTCATGCTTGCGGCACGCGGCGAGTTGCGTGAATCAACAAAAGTCGCGCAAGGCTTTATGGATGGCCCTTCCGCGGAACGCATGGAGCGGTTCTTTCGTTTAATGCCCAACCTTTCAGGCGCGCAGCAGGCGGCGGTCATTCATCTTGGGCATTTTCCAACGAGCCAATATGTCGGGCGTGACAGCGAACAGGTCCGCCGCGTTGCAGCAGCGCTTCCGCAAACTGCCCTTGCACCTCCGCAAAACCGCCTAATTCCCTTGGGCGATCCGTTTGGTCCGAAGGCTGCAAAAACCGGCGATACCAAAATCGCGCAGGCGCCGGACGTTAAGAAGGACCGAAAGGCCCATGAGAGCGGAAAGGTTCTGACGGCCGTGGCTAATATTCCCGCGTCGCCCAAGCCTGCCGCGACGTTGAACCCAGCCCCAACTGCTATTCCAGGTCCTGTCAGCAATGTTCCTATCACTGCCCAAGCGGAAACAAAGGCAGTTGTTTCCGCCATAATGGGGGCAACCATATCGTCACCGGCACCGTTGGTAACTGTGCAGGGGCCGACATCTGCGCCGACCGGACTTGCAGTTGCATCATCCGGCTTTGATCTCGGTGCGGTTGTTGCCTCTATCGAAATTCCCAAAGGTGAACAGTTGCCCTCGCAAGTTCCGGTCGATTTGAAAAGTTTGAAACCTGTGATGACCAAGGTGGCAGCAGAGCGCGCCAAGGTCGCTAAGGTTGATTCCAAGATCGCGGCAAAGGCCAAGCTCGAAAAGGATAATCCGGCGCGATATTGGGTGCAGATCGCCGCTGGAAAAGCAAGTGCGCTTGGCTTTGACTATCGCAAATTTGCCAAAAAATATCCGGAATTGCTCAAGAATAGAAATCCGTTCACGGCGGAATGGGGCAAGACAGATCGGCTTTTGGTTGGTCCTTTTGCGGACCAGAAAGCGGCGAAGAAGTGGGAAGGCGACTATAAAAAGGGTGGCGGTGATGCTTTCATGTGGAAAAGCGAGATTGGCGAGGCCGTTAGTCCGTTGAAAACAAAATAGCCGCTTTCGAATTAGGTCGGTTGGCGGCATAAGCGCGACATGTCGCAACTGGCTCCTTATGCTTCCTTTCCTGAACATAGTCGTGGCCGGCTTCATGCCGAGCCGAAGAGCGACATTCGCGGGCCGCGCGATATTTTTCAGCGTGATCGCGACCGCATCATTCATTCAATTGCTTTCCGCCGCTTGCGTCACAAAACGCAGGTGTTCATTTCACCCGATGGGGATCATTACCGCGTACGCCTTACCCACAGCCTTGAGGTCGCGCAGATCGGCCGCACCATCGCCCGCGCGCTGGGGTTAAACGAGGATTTGACCGAGGCCTTATGTCTCGCGCACGACATTGGTCACCCGCCCTTTGGCCACGCGGGAGAGGATGCACTTGAAGCGGCGATGAAGCCTTTTGGCGGGTTCGATCATAATGCGCAGACGCTCCGCACATTAACGCATCTTGAATCGCCATATCCGTCATGGCCGGGTTTAAACCTAAGCTGGGAACTGCTTGAGGGGCTGGCCAAGCATAATGGCCCCGTCGCACGTCCCGGTTGGGCCTTGGCCGAGGTGGATGCAGGCTTTGATTTACGCCTCACTGACTGGCCATCGCTTGAGGCCCAGATTGCGGCGATCAGCGATGATATTGCTTATGACAATCATGACATTGACGATGGCATTCGGGCTGGCTTGCTCGACATTGACCAATTGCTTGAACTGCCTTTTGTGGCGGAGCGTTGGGAGGCGATATTGGCTCGCCATCCCGAGGTGCGTCCGCGCCGGTTGATTGGCGAACTGACGCGCGAACAGATTGGTATTATGGTCAATGATGTGATTGAGTCGACGCGCGGCAGAATACAAGAACTGGGCATCAAGAAGGCCGATGACGTGCGCAAGGCAGGCGTCATGATCGGCGGGTTTTCGCCGGAAATGGCGGCGCGCGAACGCCAGCTCAAGGCATTTATGTATGAAAAACTGTACCATCATCCCACGCAAAATGAAGCGGCGGTTGGTGCCTCGAAAATCGTGCGCGAATTGTTTGTGGCCTATCGCAATGACGTGAGCCTGCTGCCACTTGAATGGCGCGAAAATTTGCCGGAACACGACCCACAGCGCAGCCGCCACATCGGCGATTTTCTGGCTGGTATGACCGATCGCTTCGTTACTGACCGGTACCGTGAAATATGTGGGGACATGGCATGAAGCGAAAAATCCTTATCGCTGGTGGTTCGGGGTTGGTTGGCAGACAAACCGCGGATTTTTTGGCGGCCAGCGGATATGAGGTCCACTTGGTTTCGCGGCGGCCGTCGGCGCTGCCAATGCCTGCCATAAAAGAGCATGTCGCCTCAAGCGATGAATGGGCGGAGATTGTGGCGCGCATCAAGCCTGACTGTTCCATTTCCTGTTTGGGCACGACTATACGCAAGGCCGGATCGCAGGATGCTTTCAAGGCGGTCGACCATGATCTGGTGCTTGCCTTCGCGCAGGCCAGCCAAGAAGCGGGCACGCGACATTTTTTCACCGTATCGTCCGTAGGTGCGATGCCCGCCAGCGGCAGTTTTTATCTTAGAACAAAGGCGGACATGGAGCAGGGGCTTCGCAATATCGGCTTTAAACGTCTTGATATCATGCGACCCAGCCTGCTGACAGGCGGTCATCGTGATGACCATCGTCCAGGCGAGGCCTTCGGTATCCTCTTGGCGCCGATTGCTGATTTGCTGATGTTCGGACGGATGAAGAAATATGCATCTACGCCGTCTTGCAAAGTAGCAAAGGCCATTGCGGCGCGCGCAAACAGACATGACGGTGGTGTTTTTATCCACGAAAATGATTCGATAAACGCGCTGGCTGGTTGACTCTCCAAGGCGGCAAGGCCAATGCGGATTCGTCGCTGACGAAGCGGGAGAGCGTCCCTTATAGGGACCGCCGAAGGAGCAACCGCCCCGGAATCTCTCAGGCAAAAGGACCGCTTCGGCTTTTGCGACACTCTGGAAAGCGCATGTCTTTGCCATTTTTAAAGATATGCCACCGAAGGTGTAACCTGCCTTTGTGACCGTTCGCGGCAACAAAGGCGGATAAAGCTCTCAGGTACCCGTGACAGAGGGGGTAGCAGACCTTGCGCCAACCGGCGTCGGTCGCTGCGACTCTTGAACGGACTGATATGAGCGAAGAAGACGAATTCGAACTCGAACCCATCGAAATATTGGAGCTGCCGCTCGACGCATGGCATCGCGACAAGGGCGCGCGCATGGTCGAGTTTGCGGGCTATCATATGCCCATCCAATATGAGGGCATTATGGCCGAACATATCTGGACGCGCGACAATGCCGGGCTTTTTGATGTCAGCCATATGGGGCAATTAATGCTGACGGGCGACGGCGTCGCCGAAGCGCTTGAGGCGTTGGTTCCCGGCGATATCTCGGCGCTCCAAGAGGGCAAGATGCGTTATTCGCTTTTGCTCGCCGAAGACGGCGGCGTTCTTGATGACATGATGATCACAGCTGTGCCGATGGGGCTGTATGTTGTCGTCAACGGCGCGGTAAAATGGGACGATATGGGCTATCTGAGGGAGTATTTGCCCGATGAAATCACCATCAACAATATGGAAAACCGCGCCCTATTTGCGCTTCAAGGCCCTAAAGCTGCGGAGGCATTGAAGCGCGTTGTGCCCGGTGTTGACGCGCTGTACTTCATGGAGGCAGGCTCTTTCTTCTGGGGGCCAAAGACAGATCCGGAGCCACTTTGGATCAGCCGTTCAGGCTATACCGGTGAGGATGGCTTTGAAATTTCGGTGCCCGCGGCCCATGCACAAAAGCTGGTTGACCAGCTGAGCGCGCAGCCCGAAGTTAGGCCGATCGGCCTTGGTGCAAGGGACTCGTTGCGGCTTGAGGCGGGACTTCCGCTTTACGGTCACGACATGAACCCAGATGTTGACCCCGTCGAAGGCAATGTAGCCTTCGCAATCTCGAAACGCCGCCGCGCCGAAGGTGGGTTTGCGGGCGCAGAGCGCATATTGGATGCGCTCGCCAACGGCCCTGCACGCAAGTTGGTTGGACTTTCGGTCGACGGCAAAATGCCCGTGCGGGAAGGCGCGCAGATATTTGCAGGCGAGGCGCAAGTTGGCATTATAACCTCGGGTGGATTTGCCCCAAGTTTAGGCGCACCCATCGCCATGGGCTATGTCGATTCCGCCCATAATGCCGCCGGCACCGCGCTTGAGGCAGAGGTGCGCGGCAAGCGCGTTTCCGTCACCGTCGCGAGCCTACCCTTCATCCCACATCATTATCATCGCAAAGGAGGCAGTATATGACCCGTTTTTTCACCGAAGATCATGAGTGGATCGAAGTTGACGGCGATACCGCTACGGTCGGCATCACACATTATGCGCAAAGCCAATTGGGGGATATCGTGTTCGCGGAAGTTCCGGCGGCAGGCGCAACCTTGAAAAAAGGCGGTGATGCAGCGATTGTGGAATCGGTGAAGGCCGCATCGGACGTTTACGCGCCCGTCAGCGGCACCGTCATTGAAGGCAATGATGCGCTTGAAGGCGACCCTGCGCTTGTGAACAGCGACCCGGAAGGCGAGGGCTGGTTCTTCAAACTGACCTTAAGCGACACCAGCGAACTCGACAGCCTCATGAACGCCGCGGCATATCAGGCATTTGTCGACGGGCTTTAAGATAATCCGCTCGCGACGCTGGCTATGGAGATTGACATGCGCTACTTACCGCTAACCCCCTCCGACCGACATGCGATGCTTGGCATCATCGGGGCTAAATCGATTGATGATTTGTTCGTTGATGTGCCGGCCCAAGCGCGGTTGGACGGGCCAATTCGGGGCCTGCCAAATCATGCCAGTGAAATGGCGGTGGAGCGGCATTTCTCTACCCTCGCGCGCAAAAACATGACGGCGTCGCAGCATCCGTTCTTTTTGGGTGCAGGCGCGTACAAGCATCATGTGCCGGCGAGTGTTGATCACATCACCCAGCGCGGCGAGTTCCTGACGGCCTACACGCCGTATCAGCCCGAAATCGCGCAGGGCACGCTACAAATGCTGTTCGAATTCCAGACGCAGGTTGCGCGATTGTTCGGATGCGATGTTGCCAATGCGTCGATGTATGACGGCTCCACTGCATGCTGGGAGGCAATCGGCATGGCTGGCCGCATTACCAAGCGGACAAAGGCAGTGCTGTCGTCGGGGCTGCACCCGCATTATGTCAGCGTCGCCAAGACAATGGCGCGATATACGGGCGACACACTCGATACCGCCTTGCCGGACCTGTCCGCCAAAACCGATAGCGTGCGGTTGCTCGACGCCATTGATGGCGAGACCAGCTGTGTCGTTGTGCAATATCCAGACATCTTGGGGCGGATTGAAGATCTTTCCGCTATCGCTGCCAAAGCCCATGAGCATGGCGCGTTGCTGATCGCGGTGGTGACGGAGCCGGTTGCTTTGGGTGCGATCAAGGCACCGGGCGACATGGGCGCGGACATCGTGGTGGGTGAGGGGCAGTCGCTTGGCGTTGGCCTGCAATTTGGTGGGCCATATGTTGGCCTATTTGCCTGCAAGGAAAAATTCGTTCGCCAGATGCCCGGTCGCTTGTGCGGAGAGACTGTGGATGCGCAAGGCAAGCGCGGCTTTGTCCTGACCTTGTCTACGCGCGAGCAGCACATCCGCCGTGAAAAGGCGACATCAAATATCTGCACAAATTCAGGACTTTGTGCGCTGGCCTTTAGTGTACATCTAACCTTGCTCGGCGAAAAGGGGTTGCGCGGATTGGCGCAGTTGAACCATGCGCTCGCGGTGCAGGCGGCGGATCGGCTAACCCAGATTGCTGGTGTCGAATTGGTCAATGACAGCTTCTTCAACGAATTCACACTCAAGCTGCCCAAGGAGGCGCGGCCAGTGGTGCGCGCGCTTGCAGACCACGAAATTCTAGGAGGCGTATCGCTTGGACGGCTCTATCCGGGGACGGATGCACTCTCCAAGGGACTCGTTGTCGCCGTTACTGAGGTTGTAACCAGTGAGGATGTGGAAACATTCGCGGTTGCTTTGCAGGAGATTTTGGCATGAACGCAATCAATCAAAGCGGATGGAAACCTGAAATGGGCAATGCTGGCGAAACCGCGCCTGCGACCTTCACAGGTAACAAGGCGTTGATGCTTGAAGAGGCATTGATTTTCGAAATTGGCACCGCTGCAACAACCGGTGTTGATCTTGCCGACGCGCCGAAGGTTGCCGCGCGCTTGGGCAATTTGGAGCGGCATCGCGACATCGGCCTTCCCGGATTGTCGGAACCTGAAACCGTCCGCCATTACACCCGCTTGAGCCGTCAGAATTATGCGATCGATTTGGGCTTCTTCCCGCTGGGTAGCTGCACGATGAAGCACAATCCGCGGCTGAATGAAAAGGTCGCGCGTATGGCAGGCTTTGCCGATGTGCACCCCCTGCAGCCTGTTGAGACCGTGCAGGGGGCATTGGCGGTGATTAATGAGCTGGCCATGTGGCTGATCCAGCTCACGGGCATGCATGGGGTCGCTATGACACCGAAGGCTGGCGCTCACGGAGAGTTGTGCGGAATATTGTGCATCAAGGCCGCTCTTGCGGCACGTGGTGACCCACGCTGCGTCATTCTCGTTCCCGAAAGCGCGCATGGGACCAACCCTGCCAGCGCCGCTTTCGCCGGTTTCTCGGTTGAGAATATCCCGGCAACCTCCGAAGGCCGCGTGGATCTTGCGGCGCTTACAGCAAGGCTTGGTCCTGATGTGGCAGGGGTTATGATCACCAACCCCAACACATGTGGCCTGTTTGAACGTGATATGAAGGCGATTTCCGATGCCGTCCACGCGGCTGGTGGCTACGTCTATTGCGACGGTGCGAATTTCAACGCGATTGTTGGTCGCGTCCGTCCCGGCGATCTTGGTATCGATGCGATGCACATCAACCTGCACAAGACCTTCTCCACCCCGCATGGCGGCGGTGGGCCGGGTTCCGGGCCGGTGGTGTTGTCTGAAGCGCTGTCGCCTTATGGCCCCTTGCCCTATACCGCACGCAATGCTGATGGCCATTACACACTGATAGAGGAAGAAACCGCTCAGGAATACCATCCACACAGCTTCGGGCGCATGACCGCTTTCCACGGGCAAATGGGCATGTTTACCCGCGCGCTGTCTTACATCATGTCGCATGGTGCAGACGGTTTGCGCCAAGTGGCCGAAGATGCAGTCCTCAACGCCAACTATATCTTGCGCAGCCTCGAAGATGTGCTTGAGGCGCCATTTGCGCATAGCGGCCCTTGTATGCATGAGGCATTGTTTAGCGATAACGGCTTGGCCGACGGCTTTTCCACCCTCGACATCGCCAAAGGCCTGATCGACGAAGGCTATCACCCGATGACGGTGTACTTCCCGCTTGTGGTCCATGGCGCTATGTTGGTTGAACCGACCGAAACCGAAAGCAAGGCAACGCTGGACCAGTTCATCGGCGCACTACGTTCGGTGGCGGAGCGGGCAAAGGCGGGCGACCCGTCGCTGAAGTCCGCGCCGCATCACGCGCCGCGCCGTCGCCTTGATGAAACCCAGGCTGCGCGCAAGCCAGTGCTGGTGTGGCGGGAACCCGAACAGTTGGTTGCAGCCGAGTGAGCGGCCCGCAACCGTTTGTGTTTGAGGCCGGCGTCGAGGTCAAACGCTACGCGCCCGCGACCGAGCGGAACCGCGATGTGATTGCCGAAACCTTAGTGAATGTGCTTCCTGCAGAGGGGGTGGTGTTAGAAATAGCCAGCGGGACTGGCGAACATGCTGTGCACTTTGCGCAGCTGTTTCCGGCAATTACGTGGCAGCCAAGCGACCCTGACCCCATTGCCATTGCATCGATCAATGCATGGCGTGCCGACTATGCCGTGCCGAATCTGCAGCCGGGGATGTTGCTGGATGCCTCAGCGGACTGGACAATCGCGCACGCCGACGCGATTGTCTGCATCAACATGGCGCATATTAGCCCATGGGCGGCCACAGTCGGGTTACTCCGCAACGCCGCGCGCCTTTTGCCGCAATCCGCGCCGCTTTTCATCTATGGGCCATTTCGCCAGCGCGACGTCCCCTTAGCCGAAGGTAACGCGTCATTCGACGCTGCGCTGCGGCAACAGAACGCGGAATGGGGTCTGCGTTATGTTGAGGACATTACCGAAGAAGCGCGCGACGTCGGCTTGGCTCTGGATCAGATTATCCCGATGCCGTCGAACAACCTATCGCTGATTTTCTGTCGTTGAGGGACACTTCAGTCCTCGCTCGGATTAGCAAATCGCAGCATTGACACGCCGCTATAATCTCTCGACAAAACACATCAGGCCTCTGCAAAATACGGTCATTCTTGGGAGATAATAACATGGTCGCTGCCGGTTACGACATACTTACGTTCGATGGCTTCTTGAAGCATTGGACGACGGAAAGACCGGATTGGGCTGCGCTCTCACAAGATAACGCGCATTTCACATATGCGCAGTTGGAAGAACGCACCGCAAAAATCGCAACTATGCTGCTTGGGCTGGGTTTGAAAAAGGGCGACCGCGTTGCCTGGATTGGCAAGAACAGCGATCTGTATTTTGCGCTTTTCTACGGCGCGGCTCGCGTAGGCATCGTCATGGTCCCGATTGGCTGGCGTTTGGCGCCCGCCGAATGGTCCTATATCGCCAAGGATACCGGCGCGCGCGTTTTGTTTGCAGGACAAGGGTTTGAGGCTGGTGTTCAGGCGCTTGGCGATCAGACTGCTACTGTCGAGCGCGTAATCGGCGAGGACGAAGCGCGGCAGATGATCGACGCCGCGCCGCGTGCGCCGTTCGACGCTGCTGGCGCCGATGACGCCGCGCTGCAGCTTTATACGTCAGGCACCACGGGTAATCCCAAGGGTGCGGTGCTCTCCAACCGAAACCTCTTTGCCTTGCGCAAAAATGCGGCTGAAGAAGAACATGCCTATAGCAAGTGGGATGATGATGAGGTTGTCCTTATCGCCATGCCCTGCGCGCATATTGGCGGGACCGGGCTTGGCATTATGGCGCTGGTGTCTGGTCTGCCGGCGCTGGTACAGGCCGAATTTACGCCAGATTCGGTCTTTGATGGCATCGAAAAGGGCGGCGCAACGCGCTTGTTCATCGTGCCCGCCGCCTTGCAGATGATGGTTAACCACCCCAGATGCCGTGATGTCGATTATAGCCGGCTCAAATATATCCTCTATGGCGCAGCGCCCATTCCGCTTGAACTATTGCGCCAGTGCATGGACGTTTTCAGCGCCGAGTTCATTCAAGTCTACGGCATGACGGAAACGACGGGCACCATTTGCATGTTGCCGCCTGAGGATCACGACCCCAATGGCAATAAACGGATGCGCTCGGCTGGCAAACCACTGCCCGGTGTAGAATTACGCGTCGTTGATGGGGCGGGGAATGATGTTCCTGTGGCTGATGTCGGCGAGATATGGACGCGGTCATCTAACAACATGCTTGGCTATTGGAACTTGCCTGATGCCACGAAGGGTACTGTCGCCGAGGGTGGTTGGATAAAGACCGGAGATGCCGGATATCTTGATGAAGACGGATATATGTACATCCACGACCGCGTGAAGGACATGATCATAACCGGCGGCGAAAATGTGTATCCTGCGGAAGTGGAAAGCGCGATTTACGGCCATCCCGATATATTGGAGGTCGCCGTCATTGGCGTACCTAATGAAAAATGGGGCGAGGCGGTGAAGGCGGTATGCGTTCCCAAACCCGGTGCTCAGGTGGATCCCGAAAGCGTAATCGCTTGGGCCCGCGTACGCATTGCCGGTTTCAAGGTGCCACGTTCCGTCGACATCATTGCGGCGTTGCCCCGCAATGCGTCAGGAAAGATACTCCGCAAGGATTTACGCGCGCCTTATTGGGCTGGTTACGACCGGCAGGTGAATTAAAGCTTATTGGAGGCCTGCGGCTGCAACCGGCCAACTTCCAATATTGCTTATGTTCCTCAGCGTCCCACGCTGACATAATTGAACCCAGCGGCCTGCGCTTCTTCGGTGCCATATATGTTGCGCAAATCCACAAGAACATCGCCCGCCATCGCGGCGTGGAGTTTCTCGAGGTCGAGCGCACGATATGCGTCCCACTCGGTAATCAAGGCCACCGCTTGTGCATCTTGCGCGGCGTCATAGGCACTGCTGGCCATGATGACATCGGGAAGGATTTTTGTTGCTTCCTCCATACCTTCGGGGTCATGTGCATGCACAATTGCGCCGGCATCGAGCAAGGTCTGAACAATCGCAACGGACGGCGCATCGCGCATATCATCTGTATTGGGTTTGAACGTCAGGCCAAGTAGACCAATTTTCATGCCCCGCACATCACCGCCCAGCGCGGTGATGATCTTGCGGCCCATAGCACGCTTTCTAAGGTCATTTGCCTGCACGACAGCCTCGACTATCCGAACGGGCGTTTCATGGTCCTGAGCGGTTTTGAGAAGCGCCAGCGTGTCCTTTGGAAAGCAACTGCCGCCATAGCCAGGACCAGCGTGTAAGAACTTTGACCCGATGCGATTATCAAGGCCGATGCCGCGCGATACGTCTTGCACATTGGCGCCCAGTTTCTCGCATAGATCCGCCATTTCATTGATAAAGGTGATCTTCGTCGCCAAAAATGCGTTCGCGGCATATTTGATCAACTCGGATGAACGGCGGCTCGTGAACAATAAAGGCGATTCGTTGAGAAACAGAGGACGATACACAGCGCGCATGACATCGCGCGCCCATTCAACGTCGCTGCCCACGACGATGCGGTCAGGACGCTTGAAATCACCAATGGCAGCGCCTTCACGCAAGAATTCGGGGTTTGATACGACTGCAAACTCAAGCTGTGGGTTGGTTTCGCGAATGATGCGTTCAACTTCGTCGCCAGTGCCCACAGGAACGGTAGATTTTGTCACGACAACGGTCCGCGGATCAATGGCGCTGGCCAGTTCCTCGGCAGCTGCATAGACATAGCTCAGGTCCGCATGGCCATCGCCACGGCGCGACGGCGTGCCAACGGCTATGAAAACAGCGTCGCACCCTTTGACCGACCGCAGGACATCCGTTGAAAAGCTCAGCCGTCCAGCGTCTACGTTCGATTTAACCAATGCGTCCAAGCCGGGCTCGTAAATCGGCATGATGTTTGCGTTCAATCGGTCGATCTTTGTCGCATCCTTGTCTACGCAGACAACTTCATGTCCGAAATCCGCAAAGCACGCCCCAGACACAAGGCCGACATAGCCCGAACCGATCATTGCAATCTTCATTGGATATCCCTCTTTCAGACGGCTGTCGAATAGCAGCGCCTTATGACGTTATTTGGTCAGGAACAAGTGTTGCAGCGCGGCTCTGCGATACTAAGCAGGTAATAGACGATCTTGTCGACGCGCATTCCAGACAATCTCAGCTATGCGCTGGCTGACGTACCCATCTCCAAACGGATTATGTGCCCGCACCATGGCGGAATAAGCGGCATCATCGTCTAAAATATTGGAAACCTCCAAAATTATCCTGTGTTTATCAGTGCCGATTAGCTTTGCGGTGCCTGCGGTAATGCCCTCAGGGCGCTCGGTAGTGTCACGCAGAACCAGCACAGGTTTGCCAAGCGCTGGTGCCTCTTCTTGAACGCCGCCGCTGTCGGTAAGCATGATGTGACTAATCGCCAGCACTTGATCCAGCATCTGTCGATGCTGGGCACTTACCAGAACTTCAGTGCGCATGTCCGGTCCCTGTGTCTTTTGCTCGAGGCAAAGCCGCAGATAGGACTAATATGTTAAGAAGTGACGAAATGTTCTGTGAAGTTTTGGAAATACTTCGCTATGCTTCGCGGCAAGAAAGCCTCAAGCTGAGTGCTACTTTTGCGCTTCCATCTCTTGCGCAAGTCGGCGTGACACTGCTTCGGGTGAGCCGGTAAATTTGGCGAGGTGCGCATAAATCAGCGGAATGAGCACAAGAGTGATGAGCGTCGCGAGCGTTACACCGAAGACAATAACTACGCCGATTGCGGACCGCGCCGCGCCGCCGGCACCGCCGGCAATTGCCAAGGGTATCGCGCCAAACACGGTTGCGATGGACGTCATTAAAATTGGACGTAATCGGCGCGCAGCGGCCTGTTGAATCGCGTCGAGAATTTCCAGACCTTCGTCACGCAATTGATTGGCGAATTCGACAATCAAAATACCGTTTTTCGCGGCCAGTCCGACGAGCATCACAATACCTATCTGACTATATAGGTTCAGCGTCATCCCAGTGAGGGCAAGCCCAATGATGCCGCCACCGACAGCTAGGGGCACTGTCGTGATAATCGTGATCGGATGCACAAAGCTCTCAAACTGCGCTGCCAGCACCAGATAGACGAGAAGAATGGTTAGGAAGAAGACCACGATAATGGAACCACCCGTTTCCTTGAACGCCTGACTTTCACCGCGATAGCCAACGGCCAACACCTCGGGCGATGCAGCAGCTTGTTCTTCCAGAAATGCTAGCGCTTCCCCCATGGAGTAGCCAGGTGCCAGACCGCCCGATAGGTTAATGGCGCGCAGTTTGTTGAAGCGGCCCAAATCGCGTGCGCCGGCTGTTTCAGTATATTTGATCATATTGGCCAAAGAAACGAGCGCGCCATCGCGCGCTCGCAATTGAATGGCGGCAAGATTTTCCGCTGTCGCGCGATCTCTCGCGTCCGCCTGAATGATGACGCGATATTCTTCACCACGGTCCACATAAGTTGATACCCTGCGCGACCCCAACAGCGATTGAAGCGCCTGACTGACATCGGCCACCGATACGCCTAAATCGCCAGCGCGCGCGGTATCGACCTGAATCTCCATCTGTGGCTTAGTTTCTTTATAATCTGAATCGAGGTTCACGATTCCGGGATTTTGACTTGCTGCTGCCAATATGCGGTTGCGTGCAACGGTTAGTGATTCATAGGTCGAACCCGCAATAACGAAATTCAGTGGCTGGCCTCGACCGCGCCCGATGGAGGACCGCGCCGCTCCGTTGCCGCGAACCGCGGGCAGTTCGGCAAGAATCTTGTTGACTTGTGCAACGACATCTTCGGTCTTTTCGGTGCGCTCTTCCCAGGGTTTAAGGAAAATCGAGAACGTACCTGAATTGAAATCATCGCTTGCTGAATAGCCGCCAGGCGTCCGCTGGATCACGGAGCGAACGGTGCCCTTGTCGCGCAATTTGAGCAATGGTTCGGACGCCTGCAGCATATATTTGTCCATTGCCTCATAGCTCGTACCTTCGGGCGCGGCGATATTAGCGCTCAGGATGCCTACGTCTTCAGCCGGCGCTAGTTCCGACTGAACCGTCGTAAACAGGAACCCGGCGACCATTAAGAACACAAGCACGCCCAGCAGTGCCACCAGTGGCTTTGCAATGACGCGCGCAAGCAGGTTGGAATAACTCTGCTCAATCCGCTGAAACTTGTCATCTACCCATGATGCCAAGCGTCCGCGCTTCTCTTGCTTTAGCAATTTCGAACACAGCATCGGCGTAAGGCTAAGTGCGACGAAACCAGAAAAGGCGACGGCAGCTATCATTGCGCCTGCCAGCTCGCGGAACAGCAAGCCTGTTTGTCCTGCAAGGAACATCACCGGCACAAACACCGCGCAAACGACGATGGTGGTCGAAATGACCGCAAAAGCGACTTGTCGCGTACCTGTTACTGCAGCAACCAAAGGCGGCTCGCCCTGTTCGATCCGGTGATAGACGTTTTCAAGCACAACAATGGCGTCGTCGACAACCAAGCCGATGGCCAAAACGAGCGCTAGAAGGGTGAGTAAGTTGATGGAAAAGCCTAACATCCACAACACAGCAAAGGTCGCAAGAAGGCAGATCGGCACGGTAACCGCCGGAATGATAGTCGCGCGCCAACTGCCTAAAAACAGGAAAATGACCAGAACAACCAGTGCTGCTGCTTCAGCTAGAGTTATCCAGACGCCACTGATAGCCTTGCCGATGAACAGCGAATCGTCGGAGCCGACGGAAATCGTCATGCCGCGCGGCAGTGTTGGCTTGATTTTCTCCGCCAGCGCCTTGGCGCTGTCGGCCACGGCCAACGTGTTTGCCCCTGACTGGCGCACAATACCTAAGCCTAAGGCCGACTTGCCATTTAACCGAAATGCCGCATAAGGGTTTTCCGGGCCGGTTTCGACCCGCGCAACGTCGGATAACCGGGTGAGCGATCCGTCAGCGCCCCGGGCGACCACCAACTGCCGAAATTCGGCTTCGTTACCAAAGGGGCGGCTGACCCGAAGCGTGACGTTTTGGTCGGTAGATTCTAAACGCCCGGCGGGCAACTCGACATTCTGGCTACGCAAGGCATTTTCAACATCGAGCGGGGTCAATCCTAGCGCAGCCAGCCGGTCAGGCTGAAGCCAGATACGCATTGATGGCCGCGCTTCGCCGCCGACAAAAATGCGGGCTACACCGTTGATAGCCGAAAAGCGGTCGACGAGATTGCGGTCTACATAATCGCTTAATTCAAGACGCGACCAGCCCGGTTTGGATACAACGAGGAACAGGATCGGCGATGCATCGGCGTCCACTTTGCGCACCTCGGGTGCCAAAACCTCTTCAGGCAAATCATCCGCCACGCCACCTACGCGGTCGCGCACATCATTGGCGGCGCTATCGACGGGGCGACCGGGCGCAAACTCAATGGTGATTTCGGATTGACCATCACGTGAACGCGACGTGATGGTTTGGATACCTTCAATTCCGGCAAGCGCGTTTTCGAGAACTTGAGTCACGCGCGTTTCAACAACGCTTGCGGCAGCGCCAGTGTAGGCCGTCCCAACAGATACGATTGGGGGTTCGGTGTCAGGATATTCCCGCACCGGCAAATTCAAAAAGCCAACGATCCCGACCAGCACCATAAGTATGGCGATAACCCCGGCAAATACCGGTCTGCGGACGGAGATGTCGGAAATGCTCATGTCAGAACTGCATCAACGTGCTTTGTTCGATGTGTCGCTGCCTTTGGCTTTGCCCGTGCGGACAGTCGCGCCATCAGAAAGCTTCACGACGCCCTCGGTTACAATTCGGTCGCCAATCTTGAGGCCTTCAATGATCTCGACAAGATTTCCATCGCGCGCACCTGTTTTAACGGGCATGCGTTTAACCTTAAAATCTGCCCCCATGATGTAGACAAAACTGGTGTCGCCTTCCCGAACTAAAGAAAGTTCCGGAACCGCTGGGGCGATGCGCGTTTTTGAGGTGATCGTTACCGAAAGCAGCATGCCGGGTTTCAGCAAAGCATCGCGGTTGGGCAATATTGCACGTAACGTAGCTGTTCGGGTTTGCGGGTTAATTACCGGATCAATTGCCATAATCTTTCCGGATGCGACATAGTCGGGATAGGCAGACGCCTTGGCAGTAATCTGCTGCCCGACTTGAACATTTGCAAGCATGGTCTCAGGAACGGTGAAGTCCAGCTTTATGGAGCTGAGGTCGCTTATAGCTGCGATTTCGTCCCCCGCGCTAACGACAGCGCCAATGGATATGCGCCGCAGCGACACTTGACCGGAGAAGGGCGCACGGACAACGCGGTCGCCAATCGAGGCGCGTGCCACATTCGCCACGGCCTTTGCTGCACTGGCTGAAGCTGTTTGTGCCTCCAAACTTGCGTTGGTCGCAAAGCCGCGACGGTGGAGTTCGGTGATACGCGCTAGCTGCTGCTCTGTTTCGCGAACCCGCGCCTGCGCGCTGGCGAGAGAGGCGGTTTCCTGACCTTGTGCGAGCACGGCAAGCATCTGCCCTTTTTGGACATAATCCCCATCGGAAAAGCCAAGCTGCGTTATCCGTTCGGTAACCGGTGCGCGCACGGACACTTGTTCGTTGGCGTTAGCTGTGCCGATCGCGACGTAATTATCCGAGAATTGATTTGAGACTGCCGGTCCGACTGTCACCAATGGCGCAGGGCGTTCACGCTTTTCATCGCTGCCGCTTCCACATGCTGCAACACAGAACATCAATGAGAGAAGGATAGGTTTGCGCATTTTTTCACCGAGTGGGGAGAGGACGGAAATGAATTCTGTTTACCTGTTGGCGAAACTAACTGCAAACGACCAGTATTTTTCGACGAATGGAGTTTTTGTTAACGATTCCGCGTGTGCCAGCGCGCAAACTGCACGGCGCGCTGCGATTTACCATCGGATATCGTATCAATGCCGGATGAGGTGATCAAAAGCCGACAGGCCAGCCTTTGCCCTTCGCCCATGGCAACGATAATATAGACATTTAGTGACTTCCGAGACACCTTTTGCATTATTCCAGTGATGGAAGGAGGTGTTTTCGATGACGAAAAACGACGAGCGCGAGTTACAGCGCAAGCTTCGGGTGCTGAACCGGGCAAAGGCAAGATGGGCCCGCCCGATCGGGGCGTGCCGGAGGACAGCAAGCGCGTCGGTTCGGCCCCAATGGCGCGCCGATATGCCGCTGCGTGGCGCCGCGACCTCCATGACAGCGGACTGCCGGGCTATTTGCAAACCGCCGAGAGGCCAGGCTGGGCGTTGATCGCCTGCCGCATCGCGCCGGAATATCGGGTCGATGATTACGCAGGGCTCGGTGAATATTCCGATGGCTCGCACATCCAGCGCTCGGTCCGCGCCGCCGCCTTGCAATTCCGCCTGCGCCTGCCGCGGGTGGGCGGCGAATCCAAGCATGAAGGATTGGGGCGCATCAGGAGCGATCAAGGGATCCGCAACAAATAATCGCCGAAGCAGTTTAGACTAACGACTATAATCTGTTATTGAAAATTACAGGCTCTGCTAAGAGGATCGGTGAAACATCTGGTCTGTGCAGTTGTTTCGCAGACCAACTTAGACTTGCATCTGAAATTGAAGGAACTTGCTATGACCGCCGACACTACTTGCCCGATGGGCCATGGAGATGCCTCTATCCGCACGCTACTGGGGCGCCAGAACAAGGATTGGTGGCCGGATGCACTGGCGGTTGACGTGCTTGCTCCTAACGGTGCTGCCAATCCGATGGGCGACGATTTCAGCTATGCCGAAGCGTTCAAGTCGCTCGATTACGCCGCGCTCAAGGCCGATCTCACTGCCTTGATGACCGACAGTCAGCCGTGGTGGCCGGCTGATTATGGCCACTACGGTCCGTTCTTCATCCGCATGTCCTGGCATGCAGCCGGCACCTATCGGACCGGTGACGGGCGTGGGGGTGCCAATTCCGGGCAGCAGCGCTTCGCTCCGCTCAATTCGTGGCCGGACAACGGCAATCTTGACAAGGCTCGGCGCCTACTGTGGCCGATAAAGCAGAAGTATGGTCAATCGATCAGCTGGGCCGACCTGTTCGTCCTCGCCGGCAATGTTGCAATCGAATCGATGGGCGGCCCGGTGTTCGGTTTCGGTGCCGGCCGCGCCGACGTCTACGAACCCGAAAAGGACATTTACTGGGGGGACGAGGACAAGTGGGTCAACGAAGGCGTGCAGACTCGGATCGACCCCGAGCGCGGCTTTGCAGAACTCGACGGACCACTCGCGGCGATACAGATGGGTCTGATCTACGTCAATCCTGAAGGTCCCGGCGGCAATCCCGATCCGCTGCTTTCGGCGCGTGACATGAAGGCGACCTTCCTGCGCATGGCTATGGATTCGGAAGAAACCGTGGCGCTTACCGCTGGCGGGCACACCTTCGGCAAGGCGCACGGCAACGGCGATGCTTCGCTGCTCGGCAAAGCGCCAGCGGGCGGCGATCTCGGCTCGCTTGGCTTCGGCTGGATCAGCAGCGCAGAACATGGCGGCATCGGCGAGCATACCGTTACCAGCGGCATCGAAGGATCTTGGGTCAACACGCCCACGACGTGGAGTGAGAACTACTTCCGCCTGCTGCTCGACTACGATTACGAGTTGGTTCACTCGCCAGCCGGCGCGCAGCAATGGCAGCCGATAAACCAGAAGCCCGAGGACATGGCCCCTGCGGCGTGGGACCCCGAGGTCAAAGTCCCGACGATGATGACCACCGCTGACATGGCACTCAAGCTGGATCCCGAATTTCGGGCGGTGAGCGAGAAGTTCCGCACCGATCATCAGGCCTTCAAGGATGCCTTCGCGCGCGCTTGGTTCAAGCTGACGCACCGCGATATGGGACCCAAAGTCCGCTACCTCGGCCCCGAAGTTCCGTCCGAAGTCCTGATTTGGCAGGACCCGGTTCCGGCTGGACAGGAACCGTCAGCCGCCGATATCGCTGCGGTCAAAGCGAAGATCGCCAGTAGCACGTTGACCGTCAGAGATCTGGTCAAGACCGCCTGGGCCTCGGCCAGTACCTATCGCAAGTCGGACCATCGCGGTGGTGCCAACGGTGCGCGGATCGCGCTCGCTCCGCAGAAGGACTGGGACGTTAACGAACCGGCCATGCTGGCCAAGGTTCTCGAAACCTTGAACGGCCTGCGCGGCAGCATGAGTTTGGCCGATGCGATCGTGCTCGGCGGGGTGGTTGGTCTGGAAAAGGCGATTCTGGATGCCGGCTTCACCGTCGAAGTACCTTTCATCGGCGGGCGCGGCGATGCCACGCAGGACCAGACGGATGTCGAAAGCTTCCACTGGCTCGAACCGCAGGCCGACGGTTTTCGCAATTATCTGCCCAAGAAGCTGCGCGTTAAGACCGAAGAAATGCTGCTCGATCGCGCGTCGCTGCTCGGTCTATCTGCACCGGAAATGACCGTGCTGGTCGGCGGCCTGCGCGTGCTCGGTGCCAACTTCGGCGGACGTGATCATGGCCACTTCACTAAGCGTTCGGGGCATCTGACGAACGACTTCTTCGTCAATTTGCTCGACATGACCAATGCGTGGAAAGCAAGCGACGAGAGCGAAGAAGAATACGTTGCCACCGACCGTTCCACTGGCGGTGAGCACTGGCGCGCCAGCCGAACCGATCTGGTGTTCGGTTCCAATTCCGAACTGCGCGCCATTGCCGAAGTCTACGCCGAGAAGGGCCATGAAATGAAGTTCGTGAAGGACTTCGTGGCGGCCTGGACGAAAGTGATGAACGCCGATCGCTTCGATCTGGCTTGAATGCACAGGCTCCATCCAGCAATATGCTGCCGGCGATACCTGTTGCCAAATCGCGTAATGCGCGAGAGCCGTCCGCTCGGGACACGCAGTCCCTTGGACGCAAACTGATCAGAGGGTATTAGATTGGTTGCTCTGGAGAGGAATAGGCAGCCTAGATGAGGCGTCGAACATATTTCGGCAATGAATGTGCGTGAACAATTTACAAGCAAGGTCTGTTAAATTTTGGTTTGGGATGGACAAGTGACTAGTGGGCGCATAGCAATTAGAGATCGTAGGCTTAGTCCGAATGAAGGAATACAATAAGGAATTGGCAAAAAAGCAATCGTTAAAAAGCATCGTGCTTATTCTGGCAGCAGGCGTGTCGGCATGCGGTGATGGAAGTAGTTCCGGAGGCGGAACGGATGTCGTGCTACCAACAAGTTCAACGCCGCCGCCTTCACCCCCATCGTCGACCACCTGCAGCTTGGTCAACCGGCAGAATTTTGCTGCGTCCGTTCTGAACGAATGGTATCTTTTTCCTGAAACCTTACCGTCGGCTTTAGACCCAGCAGCCTACACTTCAGTCCAGGCCTATATCAACGCATTGACTGCCACAGCTCGCGGGCAGGGTCGCGACCGGTACTTCACCTATGTCACTTCAATTCAGGAAGAAAATGCCTATTACGCCTCGGGTGCTACGGCAGGCTTTGGAGTGCGACTTGCTTATCAAGGCAGCCGCATTTTCGTAATTGAGGCGTTTGAAGGGGCGCCTGCGCTTGCAGCAGGTATCGACCGTGGCACCGAAATTCTGGCGATAGGAACGAATACGTCAAACCTGGTTTCTGTGGCTGACATATTGGCCACACAAGGCTCTGCGGGCATCTCGAGCGCCTTGGGTCCAAACACGGTTGGTACAAGCCGAGTTTTGCGTATCAGTGATGCATCGGGTGCACGCAACATCACCGTTGCCAAGGCAGATTATAACATCGACCCGCTATCATCGCGTTATGGGGTGAAGGTCATTGATAATGGCGGCGGACAGCGCGTCGGGTATATTAACATGCGCACATTCATTTCGACCGCTGATAATCAGTTGCGCACGGCTTTTGCGGATTTCCGCGCGCAGGGGATCACGAACTTTGTCATCGACTTCCGCTATAATGGTGGCGGATTGGTCTCTACGGCTGAGGTCATGGGCGACTTGCTTGCTGGCAACCGCTTTAGCAGCGATATATTCTCTGTGACCCGCTTCCGTGCCTCAAAGGCGTCAAATAATGAAACCAAGAGATTTGCGCCACAAACACAATCGGTCTCGCCGGTCAGAATTGCGTTCATCGCCACAGGCGCCACCGCGTCTGCCAGCGAGTTGGTGATGGCCAGCTTCGTTCCGTATCTTGGGGTCAATGCAGCGCTGATAGGCAGTAACAGCTACGGCAAGCCCGTTGGTCAG
>NZ_JARXAI010000052.1 GCF_029865925.1 Sphingorhabdus sp. | reverse complement strand
AGACCGACCTTTACCCTGAATGGTAGCGGCAACACGCAAATTGCACTCGATACTGATACCTTTGTAATTGTCGAAGGCTATAACCCTACGGAGCTTACGACATTCTTGAATAACACGATAAACTCTGCTTCAATTGCGATCTCAAATACGAACGCCGCCGTTGATCTCTCGGGGTTTGCAATCGGCACTAGCAACCTTGGCTTTGTGATCAACGGGGCAGCGGCAGGTGACCGTTCGGGCCGCTCCGTCAGCTCTGCGGGCGATGTGAACGGCGATGGCTTGGACGATCTGATCGTAGGGGCACCTTACGCCGACCGGAACAGCTTGAACTATTCCGGGGCGAGCTATGTGGTGTTTGGCAGGACTGATGGGACGCCGGTTGAACTCTCTGCGATTGCAAGCGGCACTAGCAACCTTGGCTTTGTGATCAACGGGGCATCGGCAGATGACCGTTCGGGCGCCTCCGTCAGCTCTGCGGGCGACGTGAACGGCGATGGCTTTGACGATCTGATCGTGGGGGCATATCGCGCCGACCCGAACGAGACCTATAATGCCGGCGCGAGCTATGTGGTGTTTGGCAACGATACTGGGACTGTGACGCAGGTTAACCTCTCGGATATTGCAAACGGCATCGGCGGCTTTGTGATCAACGGGGCATCGGAACGTGACCGTTCGGGCACCTCCGTCAGCTCTGCGGGCGATGTGAACGGCGATGGCTTTGACGATCTGATCGTGGGGGCATATCTCGCCGACCCGAACGGGAAAGGTAACGCCGGCAAGAGCTATGTGGTGTTTGGCGGTAATTTCACAGAGGCCGTCACGCAGGTTGGCACCACTGGCAATGATACTCTCTTAGGCACTACAGCTGATGACATCATCTTTGGTGGGCTTGGGAATGATGTGATCACCACCAGTGGCGGCAGTGACCGGCTTGCCGGTGGCCCTGGCGCCGATACGTTCGTGATAAGCGACGGCCCTGGAACGGTCAGGATATTGGACTTTGGCGCAGGTGATACCCTTGATTTCAGCGCCTTCGGCCTCAGTAGCAGACCGACCTTTACCCTGAATGGTAGCGGCAACACGCAAATTGCACTCGATACTGATACCTTTGTAATTGTCGAAGGCTATAACCCTACGGAGCTTACGACATTCTTGAATAACACGATAAACTCTGCTTCAATTGCGATTGTATGACTGACCACAAACCTCCTGCGCTTGAATTCCATGGCTCGCGGTTGTTTTCAGCCTGGCTCAAGAATGCCGGTGTCAGTCTGGCCTTCACCACCTATCAGGCGGGCAAGGTGTTTTTCATCGGGATGCAACCCGATGGCCGGCTCTCGGTCTTTGAACGCACCTTTGAACGCCCCATGGGGCTTGGAACTGGTCCGGGCCGCTTCTGGATGAGTTCAGTCTACCAGCTTTGGCGCTTCGAAAACTTCCTCGATCCCGGCCAGATGCAAGATGCTTATGATGCACTCTATGTTCCTGTCAGCGGGCATACTACGGGCGATATCGACATCCATGACATCCATGAGGATGCAGACGGCAATCCCATATTCGTCGCCACCCGCTTCAACTGTCTTGCAACCTTGTCCCATCGGGGAAGCTTTCGCGAAGTTTGGCGCCCGCCATTTATCGACCGGCTTGCCGCAGAGGATCGCTGTCACCTGAATGGAATGGCCATGCAGGATGGCAAACCCGCTTATGTAACATGCCTGTCGCGCACCAATGTCTTCGAGGGTTGGCGCGACAAACGGCGCGATGGTGGCGTGGTCCTTGACGTGGCGAGCGGGGAGATCGTCGCAGAAGGGCTGTCGATGCCGCATTCGCCGAGGCTCTACCGCGAGCAGCTTTGGATGCTACAGGCAGGCACCGGCGAATTTGGCAAGATTGATGTAAACACCGGTTCCTTCGAACCCCTGTGCTTCCTGCCTGGCTTTCCCCGTGGACTTGTCTTCACAGGCGATTACGCTGTGATTGGCCTCTCACGTCCGCGCAACAGCCGAACGTTCGAAGGCCTGCCCCTCAACGAGCGGCTGGATGCCGAAGGTATCGGTGCGCAATGCGCGATCTGCATCGTCAATCTGCTTAGCGGAGATATCGAGCACCGCTTGGAAATTGCTGGCATTGTCGAGGAAATTTACGATGTCGCGCTGCTGCCGGGTGTTACGCGCCCCATGGCACTTGGGTTCCGCAGTGAGGAAATTCGCCTTGCGATCAAGCCCGAACCCCTCCCGGAAGCAACCAACACATCGAACTGAGAAGACCGAAGCGCTGGATCAGATCACGCCGGACGCCGCCGCAGCTTTCCACTCAAGGTGTTTTGGGTTTATCTTCGTTCCTTACAGTCACTGCGATGAACACAAAACACTCTCCTACTTTATGCGGCTAAGCTGTTTATTGAATGCTGACGGGGAAAAGCTAGCGCCCGAAAATGTTTAGACCCACGTCACAAGGCCAATGACTGCCCCAGTCATCGCGGACGCCATGTTCCCCGCAACCCAGCTCTTCATACCAAGCGCTGAGACCTCTGCGCGTCGGCCTGGTGCCAAGGTAGAAATAGTGGACACCAGAAGGCCGACACTGGCCAGATTTGCGACCCCGCAGAGCGCATAAGTGATGATCAACAGGCTGCGGGCATCAAAGGTACCTGCCGGCAATGCTGCCAAGTCAAGATAGGCAACATATTCGTTGAGAATCGTTTTCGTACCCATCAATGCCCCCGCAGCGGGAGCTTGATCCCACGGAATGCCAATGCTCCACATCAGCGGGGCAAATAGCCAACCGAAACCGCGTTTCAGAGTGAACGGCGCGCCATCGACATAAGGCAACCAGGATAGCATCTGATCGGTCAGATTGACGAGTGCAAACACAACGATGATGATGCCAATGACGGCCAGCACCAAACTAACACCCTCCATCGTGCCCTTGATAATGGCATCCATGCTGCTTTCATATTTTAAATCAGCTTGGGCATTGTCGGCGGTCACGCTTCCGTCGCCGGGGACCATCAGTCGGGCAATCAAAATCGCGGCAGGCAGCGAAATGAGGGAAGCTACAATCATATGGCCTACCGCGTTGGGAACGGTTTTCGACAGCGTGGATGCGTACAGGACGAGAATAGCGCCTGAAATCGTGGCCATGATGAGCACCATGATCATAAACATTTCAGATCGGCTCATCCGTTCAAACCATGCCCGCAGGACAAGCGGTGACTCGACAACGCCAAGAAACATTGTGGTTCCCGCCCCAAGGCCGACAACACCGCTAACGCCCATTGTTTTTTGTAAGGCCCAAGAGAGACCTTTTACGGCCGCGCGCAACACGCCCCAATGCCATAACAAAGCCGAGATTGCTGAAAAGACGATGATAAGCGGCAAAATCTGAAAAGCGACGATGACCGGAGGTTCAACGCCGGGTTTCAGCAGAAACGGGATCGGCGCGCCGCCGGTATAGCCGAACATATAGCTTGATCCGACCAAGGTGGCCTTTTCGATCGATGATACTGCCGTATTTACGTAGCCAACCAGTGTCCAAATAAAGGGTACCCGCGTCACCGCAAGCGCAACGGCAATCTGTAAAAACAAGGCGCCGAATAACCACCGCCATGAAGGGCGCGCGGCCCTATCTTCCGATAATCCCCACGCCAGCAGAAGTACAAAGGTGATGCCGATCAATCCTTGACCCTGCTGCAGAATAGCCATCACACCCATAAGAATTTTCCAAATTGTGTTTAACGGCGCCTGCCGCGCCAAAGCACCCGTATCCAACATTCGAGATTACGCCATAGCTAAAAGTTACCCGAGGCAGGCCTGAATTTTTCTGCTTCGGGTTCTTGTTTGCATAACGCACCGTTGGCGGTATCGGATATCCGTAAGTCTAGGCGGAACCTTTTTGTGTGAGGTGAGGTTGGGGCGGGGGGATGTCTGCTTGATCCGATCAATTGCCTTTTTATATCTGGGTTGCGCAGCGACGCCGCTGCTTGCCCAAAATCCTGACGTCCAAACACCCGCGCCTTTAACTGCGGCCCAAGGTGCAGTCCCGCCCCAAACGCCGATTATAACGGACACTGAGTTCAACGAAGCCACCCCTTCGCTCGACGACGCCCCATTGGAAAGCATACAAGCATGGGCTGCGGCGCAGGAAAGTCGTGAAGAGGGTGGATCGGCTCGGCAACAGGCCGCTCAAACCGCAGCAGACGCTGCGATCAAGGCGGTTCAAGATGGCGATGTGGTTGAACTGCTCCCCGATCCGCCCGATACAGACCCACTTTTGGATGACCCGCTGCCGCCTATCGACAGTTTTGATGCAGAGCCACCCACTGAACCGACGCAAGCAGCCGAACGCGAAGCACTGGCCATGCGCTACGCTGTGCGCGTTGATGGCTTAGATGCAATTAAAACAGCGGACGTGACAAAGGATGCAGATGCCGTAGCAGTTGAGGCGGCAGCATGGCGTGACGTTCGTGCCCGGTTCAACAGTCTGTCAGCGTTAAAAGATGGTGGAGGCCGGGCTGACAGTCGTGCTGAGGTCGCTCAACGCGCCCGTGCTGACCGCCAATTATTGTTGGACATTCTGAACGGTCAGGGCTTTTTTGATGCCGAGGTGCGGCTGAAGTCGGACGTGTCCGCTACCGATGCCGGGACGATTAACGTGGTCCTGACGTTAGTGCCGGGACGCCTTTATCATCTGGGACAGATTGCCTTTACTGCGCCTGCAGTGCAGCCCACAGACCTTATCAGCGGCAGCTTTGCGCCCAGAATGGGCGATGCCATTGTTGCAGATGTCATTATGGCTGCAGAGGCAAATATCTCGGTTAAACTGCCACAGAACGGCTATCCGTTTGCTACCGTTGGCCAGCGCGACATTTTGTTAGACGGCGAAACCGGCGTTGGCGATTATACCTTGCCTGTGGACACTGGTCCACGCAGTTATTTCGGACAACTGCGCACCGAGGGAACGCCTGTATTTGATGCAGAACATGTTGCCATATTGCGGCGATTTAAAACGGGTGATCTATACGATAGCCGCAAGGTGGATGATCTGCGCGCTGCATTGATCACGTCGGGATTGCTGTCCACTGTCTCGGTTGAAGCTTTCCCTGGGGAAGGTCTTGCGCCTGATGGGACCCCTTATGCCGATTTACTTGTCCGTCAGGAGGCTTCCCCACCGCGCACCTTAGCGGCAAGCGCTGGTTACGGCACGGGGCAGGGTCTTCGCGCGGAGGGTAGTTGGACCCATCGCAACCTCTTTCCACCAGAAGGATCGCTCAAGGTTACAGGGCTGCTTGGCACGCAGGAGCAAGCTGCAAGTGTTGCCATTGCCCGCGCGAATGCGGGACGGCGTGACCGGAATCTGGAGATTGCGCTCTCTGCATTACATAGCAAGTATGATGCATTCGAGGCGTACACTGGCCAGCTTGCAGGAATGATGGCCTTTGTTTCGACACCGATTTGGCAGAAGAAATTTACGTGGTCGATTGGCGCCGAAATATTGGCCACTTCCGAAAATGCGTTTGAATTGGCGCGCGGGACGCGCGACCGGCGCCTTTATTACATCGCCGCTTTGCCGGGACAATTGGGCCTTGACCGGTCAAACGACTTGCTTGATCCGGTCAGGGGCTATCGGGTCAATGTGCGCGTATCGCCCGAAGCTTCTTTGGGAACGGGCAAGCGAGCTTATGTCCGCATCATTCTCGACGGTTCTTATTATTACCCGGTGAATGATGATATCGTGGTCGCTGCGCGTGCCCGTATTGCAACGATGTCGGGCATTTCGCGCGATAACCTTGCACCGTCGCGTCGGTTTTATGGCGGTGGAGGCGGGTCAGTGCGTGGCTTCGGCTATCAGCAACTTGGCCCTAAAGACCCGAGCAACGATCCGATTGGCGGACGCAGTTTGAACGAATTCGCCCTTGAAGGACGCTATCGCTTTGGCAATTTTGGTGTTGCTGGCTTTTTAGATGCGGGACAAGCTTATGAATCGAGCCTACCCAAATTTAACGACTGGCGCGTCGGCGTTGGCGTCGGCGGCCGTTTTTATTCCAGTTTTGGCCCGGTTCGGCTCGACCTTGCAACGCCATTGAACCGCCGATCGGGTGAGTCCCGTTTCAACGTTTATGTGTCGATTGGGCAGGCATTTTGATGTTTTGGCGACGCTTCGCTATAGGGATTGCGGCTTTCGCGGCGCTGTCAGTGGCGATATTGGCCGGCAGTTATGTATGGCTTGATAGCCAATCGGGTCGTAGCTTTGTAGCAAGGCAAATTGCGGCGTTTGAATTTGAAAACGGTCTCAACATTCGCATCGGGAAAATCGAAGGGTCGATCTATAGCGACGCGATTTTGTCCGACGTTCGCTTTCGCGATCTAAAGGGGGACTTCGCGCGCGCTCCCGAAATCCGGCTCGACTGGAACCCGCTTTCCTATCTCAGGCGGGGCATTGCTATCAATGCGCTGATCGCAAAAGAAGTGAATGTGTCACGGATGCCTATGTTTCGGGCTGTACCCGACCGGGGCAACCCGCTTTTACCCGATCTCGACATCAACATTGAACGGATACAAGTCGACCGCATCGTCTTTGCCAAAGCTGTAACCGGTGCGGCGCACGTGGCCTCTTTGTCGGGTAAAGTGCGCATCGCCGACCGGCGCGCCATAATCGATGCCAGAGCCGGAAGTAACCGAGGCGACCGTATCCTGTTGAAACTCGATGCCGTTCCAGAAGACAATCGCTTCGATGTCGACCTGAGGCTTGATGCCCCGGCAAAAGGCTTGGTCGCCGGCCTGATGGGTCGCGAAGTACCCTTGAAGGCCAATTTAAGCGGCCGGGGTGATTGGCGCAAATGGGATGGCAAGCTGACGGCGCAAATGGCGTCCGAAAATATCGCGGATATTGCGCTTACGGCACGCGATGGGACGTTTGCGGTCAAGGGCACCGCTGCTCCGGCCAGAATAATAGCGGATAGCTTGCTCATGCGCGCGTTATCGCCCATTGCGACTGTGGACATGGCGGCGACTTTTGCGGACCGCGTGGCGCAACTTAAGGGAACAGTCCGCTCCGCCGCCGTTAAAATTGATGCCGACGGAATGGTCAATTTGGGCGAAGGCGTTTTCAAAGACCTTAAGTTGGATATTGGCCTATTGCGCGCGGGCATTATCGGGTCAAATGTCAGCGGGACTGACGTTCGCGGCAAAGCCTTACTCAATGGCGCGTTTTCCGGCCCAACTATCGCGTATTCGGCCAGCGCACAGCGGCTTGCCTTCGATGCCACAACTTTTGAAAATGTGATCATCACAGGCAAAACGGAAGGCAAAGCCGATCGCTTTGTGATACCCATCAATGCCAAGGCACTGCGGGTAACAGGCATCAACCAGATTGCGGGTGGGTTGCTCACTAATGTCGGGCTGAACGGTGATCTGGCGGTCGCCGGTGGACGGTTGCTCTCCGACAATTTGAAAATCCGCTCTGACCGGATTACCGCGACGGCGCTGCTTGTGGGGGATATTAACAAGGGGTTCTACACCACTGCGCTCAACGGGCAGGTCGATGGATTTCAGGTCACTTCGGTTGGTCTGTTCAATATTGTCGCCGATGTCGATCTCGAAACGACACGTGGCCGCGGCTATGCCCTTGTCGGCACGGTGAAGGCGCAATCAACGCGTTTGTTTAGCGCAGGATTCCAGAATTTTTTAGGCGGGCAAATGTTCGTGAATGCGGGCATCCGTTATGGCACTGACGGCATATTGCAGATTACCCGCGCTAATTTGGTGTCACCCCTATTCCGGTTGAATAGCGGCAGCGGGACCTATGTTGCCGAAGGCGGGCGCGTCGTGTTCAGCGGCCGTGGTTTCTCAAACCAATATGGCCCAGTGCTTGTGGGCATGACTGGCACGTTTGACAGTCCGGTTTACCGGATCACGGCCACCAGTCCCGGCTTTGGTGTCGGCATGGCCGACGTCGTTGGCGTCGTAACGTTAAGCCGTCGTGGCTATGCAATCGCGATAACGGGGACGACCGACTACGGACCCATTAGCGGCGATGTGGATGTGCTGGCGGGCAACGGCCCATTGACCATTGACATCATGCGCGGCAATTTTTCGGGTATCGGCGTGACTGGACTAATTCAGCAGACCGCCTCAGGCCCGTTTGCGGGCAAATTAAATGGCATCGGTTCGGGCTTTGACGGAACCATCGCATTGTCGGCACAAGGAAAGTTCCAACGCGCCATCATCGATGCCGTTGCCCTGAATGCAGTGCTTTCAGGCGCGCAAAAACTCGCCATCGGGCGGGGCATAATGAACGCAGATATTATCCTGTACGACAGCCCGCAAATCATTGCGGATGTGCAGGTTGAAAATGCGGTGGTGAATGACATTTCGCTCGCCGCCGCGCGCTTGAAGGTGAACTATCGTGCGGGCTCCGGCACTGCGCAAATTTTGGCTGAAGGTCGAAGCAAAGTGCCTTTCCGCATAGCAGGCAATGCCGACTTTACACCGCAACTTTGGCGCGTTGCCGCAATGGGCCGTGCCAATGGCATTGATTTCGCAACTGACGGACCAATACGAATCATCCCGCGCCGGAACAGCTATGATGTTCTGCCCAGCACGATGAAGGTCGCGGATGGCGCATTGCGATTGGCTGGCAGCTATGGCGACGCAATCACGCTGCAGTCGCGCTTGGACAAAGTCGATATTGCCTTGCTCAACCCCTTCATTCCGGGCCTTGAAATTAATGGCCGCGCAACCGGTAGTCTTGATTGGTCTCAGGCGTCGTCGGCCGCATTCCCAAGCGCCGATGCGCGGCTTGAAATCAAGCGCTTTGTCCGGACCAATCTGGGCGCGCGGTCACAGCCTGTGGACATCAGCCTAGTCGCAAGATTGCTACCCAGCGGTGGCAACGCACGCGCCATCATCCGCAGGCGCGGTGTGGCAGTGGGCCGGCTGCAGATGGACCTGACGCCATTGCCGCCTGGGAATGCAAGCTGGCGCGAACGCTTGCTTGCCGCGCCTTTGTCGGGTGGTGTCCGCTACAACGGACCTGCAGATACGCTGTTTTCTTTGGCTGCGTTGGCGGACCAAAGTCTGACCGGCAACATTGGCGTGGCTGCAGATTTTTCAGGCCGTGTGCAGAGCCCCCAGCTTACGGGGGTCGTTCGGGCCAATGACCTGTTTTACGAAAACGACGTATATGGCACGCGGTTGACAGAGTTGCGCGTGCGCGGCGTTTTCACCAACGACCAATTGGACGTAACGGAACTTAGAGCAAAAGCTGGGGGCGGCACCGTAACGGGCAAAGGCATTGTCAACTTGAGCGCGGACAAGAGTTTTCCGGTGCAGCTTAATCTTGACCTTAAACGGGCGCGGGTGGCACGAAGCGCACTTATTTCGTCGACTGCCACGGGGCAAATCAGCGTAACCAACATACCCGACGGGGCAGCCCTGATCAGCGGCAACCTGCGTCTTCCAGAAACGCGGTTCAAGATTATCCGCCAAGGTGCGGCAGGGGTCGCGACACTGTCAGGCATTCGCCGCAAAGCACCGACCAGCCGTGCGCGCGTATCGGGGGACGCAGATCCGATCAGCAAACTGCCGAGCAATTGGAAGCTCAATATCCGGCTTAAAGCGCCCGACAAATTATATGTCAGCGGCATGGAGCTTGAATCCGAATGGGGCGCGAAGTTGCGGGTAACCGGCACGAGCGACGCGCCTTTGATTGCAGGCGATATGGAACTGGTGCGCGGCACCCTTGGCTTTGCCGGACGATCCTTTGAACTGGAGAGTGGACGCGTTTCGTTTAACGGTGGCCCGGCAAGCAATCCTTCAATCCGCCTAGCGGCGGCCAGCGAGGTCGACGGAACAACAGTGCGCGTCAATATTCGCGGCACTAGCCAGAATCCCGACATCAGCTTTAGCTCAACCCCTGCATTGCCACAGGATGAAATCATGGCGCGCATATTGTTTGGCAATTCCATTGGCGAATTGTCGGCCATTCAGGCGGTTCAACTTGCCGGATCGTTGAATAGCCTGCGCGGCGGGGCGGCGGGGCTCAATCCGCTTGGCGTGCTGCAATCTGCCACTGGGCTTGACCGTTTACGCATATTAAGTGCTGATGCAAAAACCGGGCGGGATATGGCGGTCGCGTTTGGCCGGTATATTACCAACGACCTCTATATCGAAATCGTCACTGACGCGCGCGGCTATACCGCAACGCAATTGGAGATTAGCCTTACGCCCGCGCTTTCAGTGCTCAGCCAAATCAGCAGCGGCGGTAGGTCGAACCTCAACATTCGGTATAAGAAAGACTATTGATGCGGCGCGCCCTTCGTCTTTTACCTGCGATGTTACCTCTATTATCCGTTGCGGCGTGCCAGCAGGATTTTGACTCCCAATATGCGGAGACAGAAAAAAAGATACAGGCCGCCGAGGGTAAAATCGATGCGCAAATGGCGAAGGAAGCCAAACGCGAGCCGGGCGCACACGTTAAATCGCATTAATGCCCATGCTTTTGGGGTGCGCCCTCTTCACATTATGCTTAACGGGCCCTAACAGATACGCATGTGGCATCTCCATCAATATCCGCTATGTCCGTTTTCACGGAAAGTACGTTTGCTGCTTGGTGAAAAAGGTGTGCCTTATAGCTTGGTGCGGGAAAATCCCTGGGAACAGCGGGATGAGTTTCTACAAATGAACCCAGCCGGACGGACGCCGGTAATGCGCGATTCCGAACGCAATATCACGCTCGTAGATTCGGTCGCCATTTCTGAGTATATTGAAGAGACCGTCTCCTCCAATCCCATGATCAGCGGGACTGCGCAATATCGTGCTGAAACCCGCAGGTTAGTAGCTTGGTTTGACGAGCAGTTTTACGGCGACGTTACGCAGCCACTTTTGCATGAACGGATGAAGAAAAGGCTTATTGATCGGCAGCCCCCCGACTCCAAAGTTCTGCGCGAAGCGATGAAGCTAGCCAACGGGCATCTCGATTATATCGACTATTTGATTGACCACCGTGCGTGGTTGGCTGGCTCAACAATCACGATGGCCGATCTGGCCGCTGCTGCGCAAATTTCGGTTGCCGATTATCTGGGCGGAATCGATTGGAACGGACATGAGCAGACTAAAGCGTGGTTCGCTATGTTTAAATCTCGCCCCAGTTTCCGGCCTTTATTGTCCGAGCGGATGGAAGTCATCACACCTCCCAAGCATTATGAACAGGTAGATTTCTAGCCGTTTTTGAGGCTGAAATTACCACAAAAATTTTATCAGTTTTGGGTATAGATGACTACGAACACTTGAAGAAAATATCAATTGACACCTAAGGTACAGAGGTTTCCAATTAAGTTGGCATCAGCGTTTTTGCCTTTGCATTTAATTTTGAAACATGGAGTGATTTGTATGAACATTTTAAAGATAGCCGCTGTTTCAGCCTTGTTCGCGTCCAATCTGATTTCCATACCCGCGATGGCCGATAACCATTCTAATTCTCAAACGGCCGTCGAAGCCGCTATTGAAGCGTATTGGGCTGCTCGAAATGCCCAAGACGCTGCAACAGTCGCCGAAATGGAAAGCCGGTCTGGCACACTGGCTACCAACTCCGATGGTAGTTTCCATAAGCCACTGACTATACCCACTGCTGAGCGTTGGGCAAAGAGCATGAAGGCAGGCGGAGGAATAACTGTTCCCCACTTTGTGGAGACGACGGAGCTCTCGCCAACTATCGTTTATGCGCGCTATTATGTTGAGGGATTAGTGGGTGGTCGCGATGCTCCATATCGTACTCGGGTTACGGATGTTTGGGTAAAAGAAAAGGATGGTAAATGGCGCATGAAAGCTGGTCACTTCTCTAGTGCAGCATACGGTGGAACACACGTTACTGCGTCAACTGATTTTGAGGACTGATCTTCATCTTAGCTGATTTTCTTGCTTCTGAGTGGCCAATTCTTACTTAGAATTGGCCACTCAGTGGAAACATAGCACCGGAGGTGAAGAAAGCCAGAATACGGGGGCAGATCAACACAGAAATGCCTCAGATGGGTCCAAACTAAGCAGTTTTGTCGCCCCGCAAAAACGGCTATATGGTGCGGATGGCGGGACTCGAACCCGCACGCCCTTACGGACAACAGATTTTAAGTCTGTAGCGTCTACCATTCCGCCACATCCGCTTGACCAAGCGCAGACAGCATTACGCCCGCACGGTCAAGTGCCTTTGCACAAACTCCTTATGTGTTGAGGCGTTCGCGGACTTCTTTGCCGGGCTTGAAATAGGGCACGCGCTTTGATGGCACCTCAACAGAAGCGCCCGTGCGCGGGTTGCGGCCCTTACGCGGACTGCGGTCACGCGTGGAAAATGCGCCAAAGCCTCGCAACTCAACGCGACCGCCATCGGCAAGTCTCTGGATTATTTCACCAAAAAACAGATCGACGATCTTTTCGATCTCCTCTGTTTTCAGTTCCACATTTTCGGTTTCCAGCTTCTTGATCAACTCGGAACGGATCATGCTGTGTCCTCTTCTTACTGGCCACATTTTGGGGGTGGCGTGACTTTTGATTATGCATTCATAATAATGAGAACAAAATGACAGAAATTTTTGAATATTACAATGATATTGCAGCCATCTCGTGTCCTTAGGCATCAAAAAACCCGCTCTTTGGGAAAAGGGCGGGTTTCTAATCCGAAAACTCGGATGATGTTTTCAGCCGAAGCTTACTTCTTTGCGCCCTTGAGCGCTTCACCTAAAATGTCGCCGAGCGATGCGCCGGAATCCGACGAACCATATTGCTCAACGGCTTGCTTTTCTTCAGCCAGCTGCAGTGCTTTGACCGAGAAGTTTGGCTTTTTCGAACGGTCGAAACCGGTGATCATAGCGTCAAACTTCTGACCAACCTGGAAGCGATCCGGCCGTTGCTCGTCACGGTCACGGCCAAGGTCAGCGCGCTTGAGGAAGCCAGTTGCACCATCTTCGCCTGCTTGCACTTCGAGTCCGCCATCGCGCACTTCAAGGACAGTCACGGTGGTCGTTGCACCCTTCTTCAAGCCGCCAACTGAAGCAGCACCGGCTGCCGATGGGGCACCCTTTTCAAGCTGCTTGATACCAAGCGAAATACGTTCTTTTTCTGCGTCGATGTCCAGAACGATCGCCTTGACGGTTTCGCCCTTGCGGTGAAGGTGCAAAGCTTCTTCGCCGGTGATGCCCCATGCGATGTCGGACATGTGGACCATGCCGTCAACGTCGCCATCGAGACCAATGAACAGACCGAATTCGGTCGCATTCTTGACTTCGCCTTCAACAGTCGAACCAACGGGGAACTTGTCAGCAAACGATGCCCATGGATTGTCGTGCGCTTGCTTTATACCAAGCGAAATGCGGCGCTTTTCCATATCGATGTCGAGAACGACAACGTCGACTTCTTGTGAGGTCGAAACGATTTTGCCAGGGTGCACGTTCTTCTTTGTCCATGACATTTCCGAAACGTGGACCAAACCTTCGATACCGGCTTCGAGTTCGATGAACGCACCATATTCGGTGATGTTCGTTACCGCACCCTTAAGCTTCGTGCCGACAGGGTATTTGGCAACGGCTGCATCCCAAGGATCGCTTTCCAGCTGCTTCATGCCAAGGCTGATGCGCTGCGTGTCCTTGTTGATACGAACAATCTGAACCTTAACGGTGTCACCAATGTTGATAACTTCGCTTGGGTGGTTGATACGCTTGTAGCTGATGTCCGTGACGTGCAGCAGGCCATCGATACCGCCCAAGTCGACGAACGCACCGTAATCGGTGATGTTCTTGACAACGCCGTCGATGATCTGACCTTCTGCAAGGTTCAGGATAAGGCCAGTGCGCTGCTCGGCGCGTGTTTCTTCGAGGATGGCGCGACGCGACACAACGATGTTGCCACGCTTGCGGTCCATCTTGAGGATGACGAATGGCTGCGCGATGTCCATGAGCGGACCGACGTCGCGCACAGGACGGACGTCAACCTGGCTGCCGGGCAAGAAGGCCACTGCGCCACCAAGATCAACGGTGAAGCCGCCCTTAACGCGTCCGAAGATTACACCATCAACGCGGTTGCCAGCTTCGAATTCGCCTTCAAGAACATCCCACGCCGCTTCGCGGCGGGCACGGTCACGGCTGAGCATGGCTTCGCCGTTCATATTTTCTACGCGATCGACGAAGACTTCAACTTCGTCGCCAACCTTAAGGTCGGCTTTTTGGCCGGGCATAGCGAATTCACGCAGCGCCACACGGCCCTCGGATTTGAGACCCACATCGATGACGGCATGGTCATTGTCGATTGCGGTTACGGTGCCTTTTACGACGCGGCCTTCAAAGCCACCGTCTGCGCCACCAAGTGATTCGTCGAGAAGTGCCGCGAAATCGTCGCGGGTCGGGTTTGGCGAAGTTGCCATAGGTTAGAGTTTCCTTACGTACTTTTTGTCCGGCCAGCCGGTT
>NZ_JARXAI010000048.1 GCF_029865925.1 Sphingorhabdus sp. | reverse complement strand
GCCGACATCTTTTTTACCCCCGCAATAACCCGTCACTCAAACGGATAAACCTTGCCGTTACGGTCACCGACCGTCTGATTGCCCTGCGATATCTGAACAGCCAATGCTGACGAGGAGCTGAGCTTTCAATATTTGAAATTTCCATCTAAGGTTTAGTTTGAGATGAACAATCGGGCGGCGGAACGAACCTGAATATCTAGGTCAATGGAAATTGTATAAACCCATGGTCATTGGCAACATAAGCCTCAATTTTCCACGCTAGAAAAGGATGTAAATATGGTCAAGTGGATACTAATATTCATGATTTATACTGCCCCAGACGATGCGATTGATTGGGACGGTCCTTGGGAACTTGGGTTCCATTTCGTTCCTGATGCACGATTCGATACAGCTGAAGAGTGCCGTCTAACGGCAGAAGCCCACATCAAAAAAACGCAAGAAAGCATGAAGGCACCGCAGCGTTTTCAGTGTGTAGCTGTTGATGCAGTCTTACCTAAAGGCGCTGAGCGTTAACAAGACCCGAGCGAGGTTATAGCGAACTGCGAAGGCAGATTGAATGCTGACGGGGAACAACCCTGTCCGCCAGATATCGCTGCCTTTCGCGCCCTTACTTCTCCGGTGTAAGCTTCGCGCCGCTTTCGATATTCTCGTTAAAGCTGGTGACGATCGAATCCACAATCATCTGGATTTCTTCCGATGCAAATTTCTCCGCTTCGGTCTGGCTTGATCCATAAGACCGCTCTGACTTTACAAGGATTTCCTTATACGCCGCGCGCTGTGTCGGACATGCCGCGTCGGTGGTTTGAATGAAAGCACTCGGGCTCGCTTTTTCGCCTACGGCAGTATTATGTACTTCAATCATACAATTGTTGAACGATTTACGCGCGTCATCCAAGGGGTCGCCATTCATAGCGGCCATGCTAAGCAGTGCAGTTGCGATGATGGTTATCATGATTCAAATCCCTGATGTTGTTAACCTTACGGTTCTTCGACCTGCGATATGCTTAGTTTACACAACCGTCATTGTGCAATCAATGCACTATGACGATTAGACCACTCCGAATTATTGCACCACCTGGCCGCCCTTAATCACGGCATCGACCGATTCCAGTTCGCGCACATCAGCCAAGGGATCTCCATCTACGGCGATGATGTCGGCAAAACGGCCAACCGCGATAGCGCCGACGTCTTTCTCACGATCAAGGGCCTGCGCCGCATTGCGGGTGGCTGCCTGAATGGCTTCCATTGATGTCATGCCATATTGCACCATGATCTTAAACTGGCCGCCAACCAAGCCATGCGGCATAACGCCGGCGTCGGAACCAAAGACCATCCGAACGCCGGCTTTGTGGGCTTTTCGGAAATTGTCGCGCTGGATTTGCGCGACTTCGCGGTCTTTGCGCAAATTATCCTCAAGCACGCCATTTTTGGCGCCTTCGGCCTGCGTATAATCCGTGTTGTATATATCCATGGAGAACCAGACCGGACGCGGCCGTGCCACAGCAAGTTTAATCCCCTCATCATCGACAAGGCTGGCATGCTCGATGGTATCAATACCGCCCCTAATTGCCGCCTTGATACCCTCTGCGCCATGCGCGTGCGCCGCAACGCGCAAGCCCCATTGATGTGCCTCATCCGCAATTACGCGGAGCTCGCGCTCGGAAAGGTGTTGTTGGCCGGGCTCAGTGTTGCGGGAGAATACCCCTCCTGTTGCGCACACCTTAATGACCTCAGCGCCATATTTACGCTGACGGCGCACTTGGTAACGCATTTCGTCTTCGCTGTCGGCGATGCCTTCTTCCTTGCCCGATTTTTCGAGGCTTGGTGGCAGGAAGGTCGAGTCACAGTGCCCACCGGTCGCCCCTAAAGCATAGCCAGCGGGCACAATGCGCGGGCCCGTCGCATATCCGTTTTCTATGGCTTGTTTCAAACCAATATCATTACGGTTGCTTGAGCCGACGTTGCGTACGGTGGTAAAACCAGCCTTCAGCATTGCCTGCGCCGATCCCACCGCCGTCATGCCCCAGAAACTGTCGGTGAATTCGAGACCGCGGTAACCGCCTATGTCAGCAGGACTATCGAGATGGACATGCATATCGACTAGGCCAGGTAAAAGGGTTTTGCCGGACATGTTAATATGCGTGACATCGCTGCCCCATTTGACGGTGCGCGCGTCAGCTATACTGGTGATGCGGCCGTCTGGGCCGACAAAAACTGCTGGAAAGTCGACGGTTTTACCCGTCAAAACGTCGATCATCTTGTCGGCGGTAATGACAGTTGTTTGCGCCTGTGCTGCGCCAGACAAAAGTGCCGCACCCGTTAACACCGCGACTCGCAAATTCCGTGGTAAATTAGCCATTAACCGCATGTTTCACGTCCCATAAATAATCAGTGCACTGTAAGATGACAAATTACCGGCGTGTAGGACAGTAAAAATTAGCGCCCCGTGTTCTAAAACTTTTGGACAGCTGGGGCTTTGCTCTGCCATTGCTCCCGGCGGAATGAAATGACCGCTGCGGCTATTAACGCAAAAGACGTTCCAAGCATCCAGCCGCCGATGACATCCGTTGGCCAATGAACATTTAGCAAAATACGGGAAAGACCCGTAAGCAAAATCATAGCCACAGCAGCCAATTGCCAAGCAGGATGGCGCGCTTGCGGAACAAGCATGATGAATAGCAAATAGACCACAGCTGCGTTGGTTGCATGGCCGCTGGGAAATGCCGGGCTGCTGATCGGATCAAGTTGCGGGACGAGAACAGGACGAACACGCGCGAAAAAGCTTTTCAGCACGTCGGACGTCATTGCGGAGGCTAAGGTCGCAACCGCCATTGCCAATGCTGCCTCCCAACCCCACCAGCGCCACAGCGCAAGAGCAAGAATACCAACGATGACATAGCGCTGAATACCGCCACCAATCCAGCTAACGCCTTGCATGGCATGGATAAGCCAATCAGGCGAAACGCCGCGTTGCATGTTTAGGGCGTGTGATAGCGCAATGTCAAAATCATGAAAACGCCCTGCTGTGACGGCAAAGCCTAATGCGATCACTGCCGCAAAGAGCAGCAAGGCAGTCACAAGCAGACGTGCGGACAAAGTCACATGTGCAACATCTTGCCATAAGCGCCCAAGACGCTTTCGTGCATCATCTCGCTTAACGTAGGATGCGGGAACACGGTGTGCATGAAGTCCGCTTCAACCAGTTCAGCGGTTTTACCGATGGTGTAGCCTTGAATAAGCTCAGTTACCTCGGCGCCGACCATATGCGCGCCAAGCAACTCTCCGGTTTTGGCGTCGAACACGGTCTTGATGAAGCCTTCAGCCTCACCCAACGCAATCGCCTTGCCATTACCCATGAACGGGAAATTGCCGACCTTGACCTCATAGCCGGCCTCTTTGGCTTTGGCTTCGGTGAGGCCGACGCTTGCGACCTGCGGATGGCAATAGGTGCAGCCGGGGATGTTTAGCGGCTCCATCGCATGCGGATGCCCGCCAGCAATGGTTTCGGCGGCAATCACGCCTTCGTGGCTTGCCTTATGCGCCAACCAAGGCGGGGCGGTAATGTCGCCAATCGCCCACAGGCCGGGCACGTTGGTGCGGCAGTTGACATCCGTTTTGAGGAAACCGCGATCCATCTCTACGCCAAGTGCTTCTAACCCGATATTCTCGGTATTGGGGACAATGCCAATGGCGACAATGCAATGCGTGAACTCAGATGCCACGACTTTGCCATCCTTGCCCTTGATCGATGCCGATACGCCAGTAGCAGTCGCCTTCAGGCTTTCGACACCCGCCCCGGTCATGATGGTCATGCCTTGTTTGGTCAGCGCCTTTTCAAGGAAGGCCGAGACATCAGCATCCTCTACCGGCACGATGCGGTCGAGCATTTCAACCACAGTGACATCTGCCCCCATATCGTTGTAAAAGCTTGCGAATTCTATACCAATCGCGCCGGAACCAATAACAAGCAATTTCTTTGGTATCTCGGGCGGCACCATCGCGTGGCGATAGGTCCAGATGCGCTCTCCGTCTGCAGGCGCAAACGGCAAATCGCGGGCGCGTGCGCCGGTGGCGATGATGATATTCTTCGCGGTCAGCTCCTCGGTCTTACCGTCTTTGGTGACCGAGAGTGTGTTCGCCGCGAGTAACTTTCCATCGCCTATTTGGACGGTGATCTTGTTCTTTTTCATCAGATGCGTGACGCCCTGATTTAGCTGCTTGGCAACGCCACGCGACCGCTTCACCACCGCGTCGATATCCGCGCTGATATTGGCCGCCGTCAGCCCATAATCCCCCGCATGCTGCATATAATGATAGATCTCCGCCGACCGCAACAGTGCCTTGGTCGGAATGCAGCCCCAGTTGAGGCAAATCCCGCCGAGATTTTCACGTTCGACAATCGCGACTTTTAACCCAAGCTGCGCCGCACGAATTGCGGCAACATAGCCACCGGGGCCCGAGCCGAGGACGATGAGATCATAGTTAGACATTTTACGCCACCAGGCCCAAGGGCTTCTCTACAAGTTCCTTGAACACCTTCATAAACATCGCGCCGTCTGCGCCGTCGATGGCGCGGTGGTCAAACGAGCCGGTTGCGCTCATGACCGTCGCGATGGCGAGCGCGTCATCGACGATATAGGGGCGCTTTTCCCCTGCCCCAACGGCGAGGATCATACCCTGTGGCGGGTTGATCACGGCGTCGAATTGCTTGATGCCCATCATGCCCATGTTGGAAATAGATGCGGTGCCGCCCTGATATTCATGCGGCTGCAATTTGCCTTCCTTGGCGCGGGCAGCAAGTTCGCCGACTTCGGTCGAGATTTTGGACAGCGATTTATTCGCAGCGTCCGCAATGATTGGCGTTATAAGGCCAGTGGGCACCGAGACAGCCACGCTGATGTCAGCGCGCGCATATTGCAGCATAATGTCACCGGCGAAGCTGACATTGCACTTCGGCACCTGAACCAGTGCCAACGCCAGTGCCTTGATCAGCATATCATTCACCGAAAGCTTGATATCGCGCGCCTCCAATGACGCATTGAGCTCAGTGCGCAGCTTAAGCAGCGCATCAAGGCGCACATCGACGGTCAGATAGATATGCGGCACCTGTTGCTTGGACTCGGTCAGGCGGCGCGCAATAGTTTTGCGCATATTGCTGAGCTTGATGACCTCGTGCGGGATGTCGGTGTTCATACCCGCTGTGGGCGCCGGAGACAGCGCAGCGGCCGCCGCAGGGGAGGAATGTGCCACCGTTACTGTCGGTGTGTTTCTCGCTGCCGCCTCAACGTCTTCCTTAACGATGCGGCCATTGGGGCCGCTGCCGGTTACGCGGCTTAGGTCAACGCCCTTTTCTGCGGCGATGCGTTTCGCAAGGGGGCTTGCTTTGATACGTTCGTCATCGGAGGATTGTTTCTGCACATCAGCTTTTGATATTGTTATCGGCGTCTCAATCGACTTTGACACGACCTGCACTGTTTTTGAAGCTTCGGGTAACGCAGCTGCCGGTGCGGTTGATTTCGGCGCAGCTGTTGCGTCCTCATCCTCACCCTGAATCATTGCGATTACCGTGCCAACCTTCACGCCGTCGGTTCCTGCCGCCACGAGCAGTTTTGTGACGATCCCGTCATCAATCGCCTCGAACTCCATAGTCGCCTTGTCGGTCTCGATCTCTGCCAATAAATCGCCTGAAGAAACGCTATCGCCCTCCTTCACAAGCCACCGCGACAATGTGCCTTCTTCCATAGTAGGAGAAAGCGCGGGCATTTTGAGTTCGATGGGCATTGGGTAATGGCCTTTTTTGGACTTCGTTGATAACCCCGAATAGCCAAGCTTTCCCAAGCGTCAAGCGTGATAAGGTTGCCAATCATGCAATTTTCGCGCAGTCTGTATAAAATCACAAATAGCTGGCAACAAAGCTGGTGCCGAGGGAATGCATGCGGACATATCTGGTGGTCATCGACGAAACCGAAGAAGCGCGCCTTGCACTGCGTTTTGCGTCACGTCGTGCTGCCAAAACCGGAGGTGAAGTGCATATCTTAGCCCTCGTTGAGCAGGCTGATTTTGTCGCATGGGGCGGCGTTCAGGCAACCATGGAAGAAGATGCCCGCGACCGGGCAGAGCAGCTTGTGACGGCTGCGGCGGGTTCAATCTTCGACGAAATGGGCGTTCGCCCTGCCATCACTGTTAAACCCGGCGAAGCAATCGACGTGGTAAAGGTCATGCTCGAGGAGCATCCGGGCATCGCGGCGCTTGTGCTGGGCGCTGCCGCCCAAGGCGCGCCGGGGCCGCTGATAGCGCACTTTACCGGCGTCAATGCCGGGACACTGCCCTGCCCAGTCATGGTGATCCCGGGATCACTCAGCGACGCACAACTGGATGATTTGAGTTAGTTGTCACTATGGCGCAACGCGGCGTCGGAGATTAGCGCTTTTTCCCCTGATGCCTGATGTTGCCCGGACGCCCGCGCTTTCCTGCATCATATTTTCCGGTCTTTGGATTACCCTTATGCTTAAAACGGTCAGGTGAATAGCTGCCACCTTCTGGCAACTCAAAACGCAGAGACCCTGAAATCGGGTTTGCCTCCGCCAGCCGCAGTTCCAGCCGCATTCCTGGGCGATATTCCTGCCGCGTTTTTTCACCGATTAGTGTTTGGCTTGCCTCGTCATAATTGAAATAGTCCTTGCCCAAGGTTGAAACCGGAACCAAGCCATCGCCGCCAACCCCTTCAACTGTCACGAAAAATCCAAAGTTTTGTACACCTGTAATACGCGCTTGAATAATTTGTCCGACCTGCGCGGAGAGATACGCCGCGATGTAGCGGTCGGTCGTCTCACGCTCGGCTTCCATCGCGCGGCGTTCGGTGCGGCTAATGGCTTCAGCAGTTGCCGCAAGCTTCGTAATGGCTGCCTCGGTGAGGCCAGTCGTTGGCTTGACATCCTTCAACTTGGGTTTGGGCATCTCAAGTCCATAAGAACTCACCAGCGCCCTGTGCACGATAAGGTCGGCATAACGACGGATTGGGGAAGTAAAATGTGCGTAACTTCCAAGCGACAGGCCAAAGTGGCCAACATTATTGGGGCCATAATAAGCCTGCGTCTGACTGCGAAGCACCGCCTCCATGATCTGCGGGCGGACCTCTTCGTCGACGATTTTCTCTAGAATTGCGTTGAATGTCTCTGGTTTAACCACTTGGCCCAATGCGAAGTCGATTTCAAAGGTCTTGAGATATTCCTTGAGTGCAGCAAGCTTTTCGCGGCTTGGCGGTTCATGGGCGCGGTAAATTAAGGATGATTTTTTGGCTTCTAACGCCTTGGCAGCCGCAACATTTGCAGCAATCATGAAATCTTCCACCAAGCGATGGGCCTCAAGCTGCTCGCGCACGGCCACGCCAGTGACACGGCCCTGTTCGTCCAGCGTAATTCGCTTCTCGGGTAAGTTAAGCTCCAATGGCCCGCGCTTATCCCGCGCCTTGGCGAGAAGCTGCCAGCAGGCCCAAAGCGGCTTAAGCGCCGTTTCGAGCAACGGGTTTTCCATTTGTCCATCAATTGCAGCTTGCGCGTCGGGATACGGGATATTGGCAGCAATTCGCGCGACCGCTCGGGTAAAGCGCCATGACGTAACTTGGCCTGACTTGCCAATGGACAAGTGACAGGCAAGTACCGCCCGGTCCTCCCCTGCCCGCAAAGAACATTTGTCTGATGACAAAGCATGGGGAAGCATGGGCACGACCAAGTCGGGGAAATATACGCTGTTCCCGCGCTTTGATGCCTCATGGTCAAGCGCGCTGCCGGGACGGACATAATAGCTTACGTCGGCAATCGCGACGATCGCGTCAAAGCCGCCGGTGTCGGCATTGGCGGTAGCCCAAATGGCATCGTCAAAGTCGCGAGCATCGCGCGGATCGATAGCGATTATGGGTAAATGGCGCAGGTCTTCGCGATGGTCATTGGTAACGGGCAATTCCCGCACGCGTTCTGCCTCGCGTTCAGTCGCCTCCGGCATTTCCAAAGGAATGCCATATTTGTGAATGGCGATAAGGCTGAAGCTTTTGGGTGCAAATGGGTCGCCAAGTACTTGCGTGACCCGCGCAGATTTTTTGTGCGCGTTGCCCGTCAATTCCGCCAATACGAGTTCGCCAGCCTTCGCATCACCAACATCCCCGATTTGGGTGTCAAAGCGCGCCTTTTTGTCGACCGACTTTAACCAGTAGCGGCCGTTTTCTCCGCCCTCGACCACGCCCAATATTTGCTCGCTGCCCTTCGCAAGCTTTTTCATGATATGCGCAACCAAGCCATTGCCGCGTTCTTCTGTGCGTGCCAATATTCGCTCGCCGATGCCCAAGGCCCCGCGCTTACCTTTGGCTTCAATCACGCGAATTTTAGGTAGTGGAATGCCTTCGGCTTCCCAATGTTCGGGAACAGCAACCGCCTGGTCACCGTCAATCGCAACAATTTTTAGCACTGTAACCTTCGGAACGCCGCCCATTTTGTGAAAAGCGCGGCCCGGGGCCATGTCGATCAGCCCTTCATCGGTCATGTCCTTCAACAACGCCTTAAGCGTAATTTTCTCATTGCCGCGTAGACCAAACTCACGTGCAATCTCGCGCTTGCCCGCAGGCTCCTTCGACGTCTTGATAAATTCCAATATCTGATCGCGGGTGGGAAGTCCCTCAAACTGCGCGTATTTGGTCATGTGCTAATAGGTCCGCCCTATCAATATCCGCTCCACCGCGGGCGCGCCTGTAAAGAAGCAAGCGCCGTCCGCAGGCACCGCGTCTACTGGACTGTTGCGCATGGTCAGCTTTAGCGCTTTGAGCTGCGCGACAATCTTGTCGAGATCAGCGCCGCTTGGACGTGCCCATTGCACTTCAACCCAGCCAGCAAATTTGGCTTCATCGCCGGCAAAATGCTGGGCAAGGTCAGTTACGTCGCGGCGAATACTGGCTTCGAGACGTTCTTTTGCTTGTGCGTATAAGGTGCCTTGGATGTCTTCCAGCATCGCGGCTGCTGAGGCCATAAATGCATCGCGCGGGGTAAATGCCGTCGCAAGCTTGTCATCCTCCTTGTAAAGTTGGTCACGGCGAATGACGGCGGCTTTGGCCTCACTCATGTCGCGTGGGCCGACTTCGACAATAATTGGGGCGCCTTTCTTTACCCAAGCCCAGCGTTTGTTTGACGCCTTTGCAGCCTTGGTGTCGAGCAGCACGCGCAGCGGCTCGCCGAACGCGCTGAGGGCAAGCAATTCGGAGCGTAAGCTGCGGCAATATTCCAAGACAGCTTCGTCTTCGTCATTGTCGCGCAGCATAGGAATGATCACAATTTGGTGCGGCGCAATTTGTGGCGGGCAACGCAAGCCATCATCATCGCCATGTGTCATGATCACGCCGCCGATCATGCGCGTGGAAACGCCCCAGCTGGTGGTATGGGCGAACTGCTGATTGCCCTCTTTGTCCTGATATTTGATGCCCGAAGCTTCGGCAAAGCCCGTACCGAGATAATGCGAGGTTCCGGCCTGAAGTGCTTTGCCATCCTGCATCATCGCTTCGATGCTGTAGGTTGCTACTGCACCCGGAAAACGCTCATTCTCAGGCTTCTCGCCAGCCACAACTGGCATCGCCAGCGGACCTTCAGCAAAGGCACGGTACATTTCGAGCGCGCGCATCGTTTCCTGCATGGCATCCGCGCGGTCGGCATGCGCCGTATGCCCTTCCTGCCATAAAAACTCGCTGGTGCGCAGGAACATACGCGTGCGCATTTCCCAGCGGACGACATTGGCCCATTGGTTCACCATCAAAGGCAAATCACGCCAACTTTGCACCCAGCGGCTCATGGCTGCGCCAATTACCGTTTCCGATGTTGGGCGAACCACAAGTGGCTCTTCCAGTTTTGATCCCGGGTCGGGGATAAGCTTGCCATTGCCGTCGCTGATAAGGCGATGGTGCGTGACCACTGCCATTTCTTTGGCAAAGCCCTCCACATGATCGGCTTCTTTTTCGAAGAAGGACAATGGAATGAACAATGGAAAGTAGCAATTTTCAACGCCAGCGGCTTTGATTTCTGCATCCATCAGCTTCTGGATGCGTTCCCACATGCCGTAACCCCAGGGCCGAATGACCATACAGCCGCGCACGCCCGATTCTTCGGCCAAATCGGCTTCAGAGATGACTTCTTGATACCAGCCCGCGAAATTTTGGGCGCGCGTAACGCTTAATGCATGTTTTATCAAAATCTTACCTGTAATTATATGTGAGGTTATAAAGCTTTGTCAGTCGCTATTTGGTCGATCTTGGCCTGTAGCGCAGCGATTTGTTGCTTAAGGTCCGCAATGCTGTCCTCGTGCTCGCTTTTCTTGCCTGTTAAATTACCCAAATTACCCAAATTAGGCATAAGCGCCTCGCGCGCTGTCCGCAAAAATTCGATGTTCTGCTTTGCGAGGTGGCCAAAAGGACCCGACGTTATGGCCGTTTCAATAACGTCCTGAACCTGTCGTTGGTTTTTGCGGAAGTTATCCATCGAGCTTTCAAGAAATTGCGGCACCATTCCCTGCATGGAATCCCCATACATAGTGATAAGCTGCTTAAGGAACCCTACTGGCAGCATCTGCTGTCCGTTATTTTCCTCATCCATAATTATCTGCGTAAGGACGCCGTGGGTTATATCTTCGTTGGATTTTGCATCAACAACCTTAAAATCAATATCCTTGCGCGTCAGTTCAGCGAGGAAATCGAGCGTGATATATTTGGACGTATGGGTATTATAAAGCCGCCGATTTGCGTACTTTTTAATGATGATTGGCCCATCACCGTTTCTGCTGGCTGCACGTGCCATAGTTGGTCCTTCCCCGAATACTCCGTCACTACTAGCACCAAGTTATAGTGCACTGCAACATTGGCGCGTAAAGACGCGCATGAGCGTAAGGTCCAAGCGCTTTTCGTAATGCTACTTCAAGAAACGCAGTTCTTGTAAAATGAACGACACAGCGATCTTACATCAAGCATCCTTAGCGACAACAGGTTCAAAGCGCTGCTTCTGCCATGTTTTCCATTTTTTTGCGCCTTAATTTTCAAAGGCTATTTTCATACCATTACCATCATTACTACTGCTCAAGTTACTGTAATATAATGATAGGTATTGCAACACGCAGTCAATTCACTGGTGTGGTTTCACGGCAACATTGTGACAGAAATTGGACTTTTTTGCTTCAAGTCATTGCACTAACGGCAATCATGCGCTTTAACTAGAAATTGGATGTTATATGAACGATAATTCAGGAATATTTCCATGAAAAAGACCAATTTTTTGATTGCTGGCTCTGCTATTAGCCTTGCACTGTTTACAGCGGCTCCGTCTTACGCGCAGGATGCTCCAGCGGCCGATGAGCCTGCAGCGGAGAGTGCAGTAGATGAAAAAGTAATCACGGTTACTGGATCGCGTATTCGTTTACCTAATCTCGAATCGATCGAGCCAACAACGACGCTTGATAATCGCCAATTGCGCGAACGTAACTTTACCAATATCGCAGATGCGCTCAACGAGCTTCCTGGCATTCGTGGCAGTGTAACGCCACAAGGCGGCCAAGGATTTGGTCAAGGTGTTAACTTCGCGAATAGCTATGGTTTGGGATCAAACCGAACGCTTACTTTGATAAATGGTCGCCGGTTTGTAAGTTCGAACGTTGCAACTATTTTTGCAAATGCCGGCTCAGGGACGCAGGTCGATTTGAACACCCAGCCCAGCATTCTTACCGATAAAATTGACCAGTTAAGCGTTGGTGGCGCGCCGATTTACGGTTCTGACGCTATTTCTGGTGTTATTAACATTTTCCAGCGTACACGTTTCGACGGTGCTGAATTCTCGTTTACAACAGGTATTTCTGAAAAGAGTGATAATGAGAATTATAATTTCTCGGGAATTGTGGGTAAGGATTTCCTTGACGGGCGTTTGAATGTTACCATGGCCCTTTCACGCGACGAGCTTACCGGCCTTGAATATAACAGCCGTGATTTTCTAAAGCGTCGTATTGGCGGCGCTACCAACCCGTCGTCAGTTCAAAATAGCACGCTGCGCCTCCCTGGAGTAAACCAGACAAATGATGGCCGCTTAGATCCCGGCATTGGCTTTAACGACTCCACGACCGATGGCTGGCCTGGATCGGTATTGATCCGGAACGTAAACATTCCCTTTCTGACGCGGGGTGGTCTGATAACCGCCACAAACCTTACCGGTGCTGGGACGAACCCCCTTAATCCAGCCGTTCCTTTTGGTACCCGGACCACGACAGGACTTCAGTTTGATCCGCTTGGCAATCTCGTTCCTTTCAATCAGGGCGTAGTCTTCCCGGGAACATCTGGGTCTGGCGGTGATGGTTTTGTTTTCTCTGACTTTACCCAAATCACATCTGATTTGAACCGCACGAGCGCAAATGCCTTCGTTACGTTCGATGTAACACCTAATATAGAGCTGTTTTTCGAAGGCAGCTATTTTGAATCACGCGCTGATGAGCTCACACAACAGCCAACCTTTAACAGTTCGTTGTTTGGCGGGCTGAGTGGCGCTCTCTCATTCTCGGTGGACAACCCCTTGCTTACGCCTCAGGCGCGGGAAGCGTTGGTTTCCCGGGGTGTAACGTCTTTCAGTTTGTCTCGCGCATCAGACGACTATGCTGATCTCACAGGGTTTAACAAAACACGACTTTATAACATGGTTGGTGGTTTAAAGGCTGATTTAGAAATATTCGGCCGCACTCTAAACTTCGAAACCTATGGCAGCCACGGAAACACTCGCAGTAGCGACTACGGGCAGGATCTCAACGCTCAAAACTTTATCAATGCTGTAAACGTAACGCGCAACGCATCCGGTCAGATTGTGTGTACTGTCAATCCCACGCGTCTCGTCGGTTCCGCTTTGACTGGCTTTGCTGCTCCTGGTGGAACGCCAATCGCAGATGCAAATTGCGTACCGCTTGATGTGTTTGGTGACGGTCGCGCATCCGCAGCTGCGCGGGATTACGTGATCGAAGATTTTGTCACAATTAGTGAGCAAGAGCAGACAGTGTTTAACGCCAACATCGGTGGTTCGCTATTTGACCTTTGGGCAGGCCCAGTTGGTTTTAACTTTGGGTATGAGCACCGTGAAGAGAAGGCCAGCTTTACGCCTAGCGATTTTCAACAGGCAGGTCGCGGACGTTCCGTTGCTATTACGCCACTGGCAGGAAAATATAATCTCGATGAAGCGTTTGGCGAACTCGTGATCCCACTTGTAAATGATGAAAACAACGTTCCTTTCATTTACAATGCTTCCGTAACTGGTCGTGGCCGTTATTCCGACAACACAGTGAACGGCGGCTTCTTCTCGTACATGGTCGGCGGTACTTTGGCTCCGATCCCTGACGTAGAGTTCCGAGGTAACTTCACGCGCTCGTTCCGGTCCCCCGCAATTACAGAACTGTTTTTGCCTAAGGTGAATACGTTCGCGTTCGTACCAGATCTTTGTCAGACATCCGCTCGTAATGCCGGCCCCGCCCCGACGATCCGTGCAGCAAACTGCGCGGCTTTTATTGCGGCGTTCCCAGGTACTGACTTTAACTTGCCTGACCCCGCGTCGACGGCGAGTGTACCCGCTCAATCGGGTGGAAATCCAAATCTGGAAAACGAAGCAGCCGATAGTTACAGTTTTGGTGTAATTGTTCGTCCAACTTTCATACCGCGGCTGTCGATCACGGCCGATTATATAAGTATATCTTTGAACCAACCAATTTCCAGTCTGTCTGTTGCGCAGATTGCTTCAGGCTGCTTCGATAACCCTAATTTCAATACTTCAGACCCATCAAATGGGAACGGTTTCTGCGAGCAAATCAACTACGGCCCCAATGGCCGAGTGGTGGGTGATCCGCAAAATCCAGCCGTACGGAGCGGTTTTGTAAACGGCAACAATATCAAGTTTAGCGGCATTCAGGGAACAATTGGTTACAACTTCCCGCTGTTCAGCGGTGACTTCACGGTTGGCGGTGATATGCTTTATGTCCGTCGCCGCTTGGTCGACATTACCGGTGTTGCGCCGAGCCGCAGTGATGGGGTCATCGGTGACCCCGAGTTTTCGGGTCAGCTGCGGTTCCGCTATGCTCAAAATGAATTTGGTATGACAACCACGGTAAGCTACACAGGTGATCAGCTTTTTAGTCGGCTGAACCGTGCTCCTGGCGTTGCAGGGTCAGGCGCTGACGCCCGTGCACTTGACAAGTTGAAAGCGTACTACGTTGTTAGCGGCGGCATATTCTATGAAGCCACAGACAATTTACGGCTGACATTTTCGGTGACCAACTTGTTCAATCGACAAGGTCAGAATTACTTTGGTGAGCTTCATCCATCTAGCTTCAACGACCTCATCGGCCGGCGTTTCCAGCTTAGTGCGCGCGCTACGTTCTAAAGTTGGAAAATGTTAGAAATAATTGAGAGGGCGCCCATTGTGGCGCCCTTTTTTTATGACTTTATGGGCGCTGAGCAATCGTTGGCCGTTGATTGCAAACTAACCGATTATTTATCGCCAGGCACGCGCGAACCTTGAACCGAGATTGGTGAGCAGTTCATATTGGGACAGGCCAGTTAGCGGGGATGTGGATATGAGATCATAATTTATCTCCACCCAATCGCCTTCGCCTATGTCGGGAGTGGCAGTTAGGTCCAACGTGACTAAGTCCATAGACACGCGGCCAATAACAGGGACGATGTATTCGCCTACACGCGCAGTTCCCTTACCGGAAAAAGCACGCAAATAGCCATCGGCATATCCAATCGAAATAGTGCCCACGCGGGTGTCCGAGTTGCAGATATGTGTCGCATTATAGCCAATCGGTGTTCCCGCTGGAACATCACGCACCTGAAGCAGCCTTGCCGAAAGCGCGACCACCGGTTTGATGAAGGCCGCCATTTCCGCTCGCGCAATTCCGCCGTACAGGCTAAGCCCCGGGCGGGTTAGGTCAAAATGATAATCCGGACCAAGCATGATGCCAGCACTGTTAGCCAAGCTACGCCGTTTGGCGTCGACGGTGGCGACAACAGACTGAAAGCTCGATAACTGTGCGCTGTTTTGCGCCACGTCAGCATTAGCTGAGGCTAAATGCGACAGCAGCAAATCAACCTCAACACCCTGAACTGCTGCGGCCGTGAGCTGCTCTGGCCCCAGTCCTAAGCGGTTAATGCCGCTGTCGAACATGATGTGGCAACGCCCCCCGCCCGATGTGCGCCACAACGCCACTTGTTCAACTGTGTTCAAAACCGGGATAGCGCCCAAAGCGCGCGCGCCGGGAACATCCGCCGATGATATACCGTTCAGGACTGCTATCCATTCGGGTGGAATGAGATCTGTCATCGCTTCTGCTTCGCCCCAATGGGCAACAAAAAAGTCGCGGCATCCTGCATCGCGCAACCGCACGACGACTTCATGCGCACCAAGGCCATAAGCGTCCGCCTTAATAGCGGCTCCGGCGCGGGCCGCGCCGCTGCGTTGATCGAGCGCCCGCCAGTTAGAAACCAACGCAGATCCGTCAAGAGTAAGGCGCAAGGGAGGCTCAAAGTCCGTCATTAACCGCCTCTCGCCCCTCCCCCTTTGCCTGTCAATCCAGCTTGGTCTTTCCCGAAGTTTCCGGCAGCCAGATCAATGCCACAATAAACGCCAAGGCGGTAACCCCTACCGTATACCAAAGCCCGGAGAATGGTTGCCCCGTCTGCGCCACGATGTACTGCGAAATATAAGGCAAAAACCCGCCAAAATAGCCGGCGCCAATATGATAGGGTATCGACATGGAGGTGTATCGGATTTTCGCCGGAAACATTTCCACAAGGATCGCGGCGACTTGCCCGTAGGTCATCCCCGACAGCGCTACCATCAGGAACACCGCCAGTATAATTTTCCATGGCTCGCGCTGCGCTGGGTCTGACTTATCGGGATAGCCGGCCTTTTCCAGCACGGCAATATAGGCTTTTTCATCAAAGCCGTTCAGATTTGCATCCCCGACGTTTAACGACACGGTATCACTGGCTTGCTTACTATAGGCTATGCCGCGCTTCGTCAGGAAGTTTAGCGCCTGCGCGCATTCACTTTCATGCACACGATTGAGTACGTTAAAATCACATTCGGGCATCGACAATGTAACAGGGTTGCTCGCTGTCGCCCGCGCTAGCGCCGGGTTGGCTGCATCCGCCATCATCCAGAAAATCGGAAATACACCCACAATCGATAGGCCATAACCGAGCAGCAGAAGTCGCTTGCGGCCCCATTTGTCTGACAGCCAGCCACAAGCCACATAGGTTGGCGCGGCCAAGGCAGCGCCGACAGCCATATACAGCAGCGCATCCGTTTCCGGAACCCGCGCAGTCCCAGTAAGAAAGTATAAGGTCCCGAATTGTGAGGTGTAATAAATGACGGTCAAACCAGCAGCGACACCAAACAAGGCGACGAAGAGGCGGCCAACATTGCCTGGATATTGGAAACTTTCCATAAACGGGTTTTTGGAAGTGGTTCCAGCGGCTTTCATGGCCTTGAAAACCGGGCTCTCCGACAATTTAAGCCGCATGTAGAGCGACACCGCCAGCAGCCCTATCGATGTCAGGAACGGCACACGCCAACCCCAGGCTTCAAACGCCTCGGTGCTCATAGATTGGCGCGTGACCAGCACGACAATGACCGCGAGCAGAAACCCGCCCGCTACCGATGCCTGAATCCAACTGGTATATTGCCCGCGTTTGCCATCAGGCGCATGTTCGGCGACATAGATTGCCGCTCCGCCATATTCCCCGCCAAGCGCCAGTCCCTGAAGACAGCGCATGAGCAAGAGCAACCCTGCCGCCCATACACCCGCAGTTTCAAAAGTTGGAAGCAAACCGATTGCTGCAGTGGCAACGCCCATCAGGGTGATCGTGACGAGAAATGTATATTTCCGGCCAATCTTGTCGCCGAAATATCCAAACAGTATCGCGCCGAACGGCCGCACGCCGAAACCTGCACCAAAAATTGCAAGCGATGCCAATGTCGCAGCGGTAGGGTTGTCGGCGGGAAAAAACAGCTTTCCGATCAACGCTGCCAATATGCCGTATACGAAAAAATCATACCATTCGAACACAGTACCAAGCGATGATGCTGTGATAACGAGGCGATCGCGCTGCGGATCAAGTGTCACTTCGGTATCGGCGGCACTGGCCATGATTTTCCCCTATAAGCCCTCTATGTGTGTCTTAACGCCAATGTTAAAGCGTTCAAGCGGCTTGTTGCGCTTATCCACAAGCGGCATTAGCCTATGTCGGGAGGAGACACTTCATGCCGCAATTTATAGACCTCTCAATCCCTATTACCAACGACGTGGTGTCCGATCCGCCCGTGATGCGGCCGCAAATCACTTACATGACTCATGAAAACACTTGGGAGCAAATCGCAATGTTCTTCCCGGGGCTGACCAAAGAGGACCTTCCTGACGGCGAAGGCTGGGCGGTGGAGAGCCTGACCTTGTCCACGCACAATGGGACGCATATGGATGCGCCGTGGCATTTTCATTCAACCACTGACAACGGGTCGACCCCTGCCCCGTCGATTGACGAAGCACCGCTAGATCTATTTTTCGCGCCTGCTGTGAAGCTCGATTTTTCTAAAATGCCCGCTGGCCATGTTATAAGCGCGGCGGAAGTTGAGGCAGAGTTAGAACGTATTGGATATGCGCTGCAACCGCGTGATATCGTATTGGTGCAGTCCGGCGCAGTTTATGGTACCGAAAATTTCACGGACCAAGGCGTCGGCATGGGCGCGGAAGCAACATTATATCTTACGGAACGTGGGGTTCTGGTTGTAGGCACAGACGCATGGAGTTGGGATGCACCCTTTAGTTACACCGCAAAGCGCTGGGCCGAAAAGCGCGATCCTTCGATCATCTGGGAAGGACATAAGGCCGGTCGTATCCAGCCTTATTACCAGATTGAGAAACTGACCAATTTGGAGGCCTTGCCATCATTTGGATTTACGCTCTCTTGCTTCCCCGTAAAAATTGCGCGCGCAAGTGCCGGATGGATAAGGGCGGTTGCCATTTTGGATTAGGAAGTTCCGCCTTACTCCATTTCCAGAATTACTGCGTATACCGCCAGGCTATCTCCGGCCTTAGCATTCACCAGCTTCACCGTTCCAGTTTTCTCAGCACGCAAGATGTTTTCCATCTTCATTGCTTCCACCACGGCGAGCGGTTGGCCGGCTTCGACAACGTCCCCTTCGCCGACATGCAACGTCGTGAGCAAGCCGGGCATTGGGCAAATGAGAAACTTGGACAAATCCGGAGGGATCTTTTCGATCATGTGGGCAGCCAGATGCGCAATATGACCCGGCAGCACTAGGGCGACATGCTTTGCGCCGCGGGTGCTCAAATTAAAACCATTGCGGGTTTTAGTAATTTTGACAGCAAGTTCATCGCTGTCAACTTCCGCCTCAATGATGCGGTCGCCGGGGTCATATTCCATCGAAAGTTCAAACAACGCGCCGTCAACGTGCATTTCGCCATCGATCATTTCCATATCATGCACGGCATCGGCAATCTTAACTTCCCAACGTGATGGCGGCGGCAAAGTGTCGCCCAATTGCCCATCAACATGACGCGCGCGATCTGCTTCTGCCGTGGCCACAAACCCAGCAATAGCGGCCAATGACTTAACCAGTTCAATGGAGGATGCCGCACCTTGGAAGCCATCGGGATATTCTTCCGCAATGAAACCGGTGGTGAGTTCCCCCGATCGGAAGCGCGGATGCTGCATAATGGCGCTAACGAAATCAATATTGTGGCCCAGCCCCTCAATCTCGAAACGATCAAGCGCTGCGATTTGCAGGTCGGCGGCTTCGTCACGGGTTTGTCCCCAGGTGATGAGCTTGGCAATCATTGGGTCGTAGAACATGCTAACTTCGCCGCCGTCATAGACACCGTCGTCTACACGGATGCCATCAACGCCGCGGCGGCCATTCTCGGTTCCATCGTCGGTCCAACCTTCAACGGGTGGCCTGTACCGCGTCAGCCTTCCCGTGCTTGGTAAAAACCCGCGATAGGGGTCTTCCGCATAAACACGATTTTCGATGGCCCATCCGTCGATTTTGATGTCTTCCTGCGTCATCGCAAGCTTTTCACCGGCAGCGACGCGGATCATTTGTTCCACAAGATCGATGCCAGTGATGCATTCTGTCACAGGATGCTCAACCTGCAAACGCGTGTTCATTTCGAGAAAGTAGAAGCTTTCACCGCTTGGGTCTGCACCTGAGACGATCAACTCAACCGTGCCGGCGGAATAATAGCCCACAGCGCGTGACAGCGCCACGCATTGCTCACCCATCGCTTTACGCATCTTGGGCGTGACGAAAGGCGAAGGCGCCTCCTCCACAACCTTTTGATGCCGGCGCTGAATGGTACATTCGCGCTCGTTTAAATACAAGATGTTGCCGTGTTGATCGCCCAAAATCTGGATTTCAATATGACGCGGGTTGAGGATGAACTTCTCGATAAAAACACGGTCGTCACCGAATGAATTCAGCCCTTCCCGTTTAGTGGCCTCAAAGCCTTCGCGTACATCTTGCTCATTATATGCAAGCCGCATCCCCTTGCCGCCGCCGCCGGCGGAAGCTTTCATCATGACGGGATAGCCGATCTCAGCAGAAATCCGGACCGCATGTTCGGTATCGTCAATCTCGCCGACAAAGCCGGGAACGACATTAACGCCTGCTTTTAAGGCCAGTTTCTTGGACTCGATCTTATCACCCATCGCGGCAATGGCGTTTATAGGTGGTCCGATGAAGGCTATATTTTCCTTGGCAAGTGCCTCGGCAAAGCTGGTGCGTTCCGACAGAAAGCCATAGCCCGGATGGACAGCCTCAGCGCCGGTCTGTTTGCACGCAGCGATGATCTTATCAGCAATCAGATAAGACTGTGCAGCAGGTGACGGCCCAATATGAACTGCCTCGTCGGCCATTTGCACGAACGGCGCGCGCGCATCCGCATCGGAATAGACCGCGACCGTCGCGATACCCATCCGGCGCGCAGTCTTGATAATGCGGCAAGCTATTTCGCCACGGTTTGCGATTAGGATTTTTTTGAACATTAAGGAATGATCCCTTCGACAATCATAATTCGAGATTTTGCTGCCTTATGCCGTATTTCGGCAACCGAGCGATATTCATCGGAATTCAAAAATGCTTGGGCCGCTGTCAAATTTGCGAACTCTAGCACCACCAAGCTGCCGCTTGGGGCATCGCCCTCAGCCAGATGCATCTCTCCACCCCGGATGATGTATCGACCGCCATACTGCGCTGCGATAGGCGCCGCCGCTGACTTATAGCCTTCATATGTGCCAGCATCGATAACTTCAATTTCGGCCATCACATACGCTTTGGGAGGTTGCTGCGTATCGGCGCTCGAAATCTCCGGCAACAATGCGGAAGCAATACTCACTCTGCCGGCTCCAACGCCTTGCACGCCCTAAGAGGCTCCTCGGCCTCCATTGGCACCAGCCCCAGTTTCGCCAGCATCGCCGCGTCCTTATCGTCGCCGGCATTGGCTGCAGTCAGCAGCTTGTCACCCGTGAAGATGCTGTTTGCGCCTGCCATGAAGCACAAGGCTTGCGTTGCTTCGGACATGCTTTCGCGCCCGGCGCTTAATCGGACCATGCTCATCGGCATCGTAATGCGAGCCACAGCAATCGTGCGGACAAATTCAATGTCGTCGATCTTCGCCAACGGCGTATCGGCAAGCATATCGCCCAGCACGGTGCCCTTCACGGGGACCAAGGCGTTGACGGGCACGCTTTCGGGATGGTGCGGCAGCGTGGCCAACGTGTGGATGAAGCCCACCCGGTCGGCGCGGGTTTCGCCCATGCCGACAATTCCGCCGCTGCACACATTGATGCCGGCGCGGCGGACCTCGGCCAACGTGTCGAGCCTGTCTTCCATCGTCCGCGTGGTAATGATCTCGTTATAGCGCTCTGGCGAGGTATCGATGTTATGGTTGTAATAATCCAAACCTGCGTCGGCGAGCATGTCCGCTTGGCTTGGCGTGAGCATCCCCAAAGTCATGCAGGTTTCCATGCCCATGGCGCGCACACCCTGAACGATTTGCACAATCGCTGGCATATCGCGGTCTTTCGGGTTCCGCCACGCAGCGCCCATGCAGAAACGGCGTGAGCCAGCATCTGCCGCCTCAGCGGCCTTTTGCAACACCGCTTGAACGTCCATCAACTTGGTCGCCTCGACGCCGCTATCGGCCTTCACGGACTGGCTGCAATAGCCACAATCTTCGGGGCAGCCACCGGTTTTGATAGACAGCAATGTGCAAAGCTGGATTTGTCCCGCCGCATGGTTTGCACGGTGAACGGTTGCGGCCTGGTAAACCAATTCGTCGAAAGATAGGTCAAATAAGGCGGCTATTTCCGGACGGGTCCAGTCGGTACGAACGGTCACGAGATATCTCCCAAAGGCGGCATATTATGACCCAATAGCGTCAAAACGTCCGCTGCGCATTCAACCACATTACTTCCGGGGCCATAAATACCCCGAACGCCTGCCTCTCGCAGAAAATCATAATCTTGCGGCGGGATTACGCCACCGGCTATCACCTTGATATCACCCCGTCCTGCTTCGCGCAGGCCTTTGACGAGTTCAGGGATCAATGTCTTGTGCCCGGCGGCAAGGCTGGATGCGCCAACAGCATCAACGTCATGTTGCAGGGCAAGCACAACGGTTTCTTCGGGTGTTTGAAACAAGGGACCGCTTATCACGTCAAAACCCATGTCCGAGAAAGCCGAGGCGATAACGTTCGCACCACGGTCGTGGCCATCCTGCCCCATTTTTGCGACAAGCAATTTCGGCTTTCTTCCCAATCGGCGTTCAACAGAAGCAACGCCATCAATGACTTGCGCCCAGCGTTTATCAAACTCATGCGCACTTCCGTAGATGCCCTGAACGGGCACTGGGGTGGTCGCATAGCGCCCAAACACGAGTTCCATCGCGTCGGAAATTTCACCAAGCGTGGCGCGTGCGCGGGCCGCATCGACAGCAAGCGCCAAAAGGTTTGCGCCACCTTTTGCGCCTTCGGTCAGTGCCTTTAACGTCGCCTGACACGCGGCCTCATCGCGCGCGGCGCGGGTCGCGGCAAGGCGCACAATCTGCCCCTGACGAACGAAATCATTATCGACCTCCAGTGTGTCGAGTTGCTCTTCCGTTGCCAGCTTGTATTTATTGACACCAACGATGACATCTTCGCCCTTGTCCACCCGCGCCTGACGCGCAGCAGCCGCTTCTTCAATGAGGCGCTTGGGCATGCCGGAAGCGACGGCTTTGGTCATGCCGCCCAGTTCATCTACCTCGCCGATAATCTTCCACGCCTGATCCACCAGTTCGGCAGTTAGGGCTTCGACATAATAGCTTCCGCCCAAAGGATCGACTACCTTTGTAATGCCGGTTTCTTCGGTCAGCACGATTTGCGTGTTGCGTGCAATCCGCGCCGAGAACTCCGTTGGAAGGGCTATAGCCTCATCCAAGGCATTGGTGTGTAATGACTGCGTCCCGCCCAAGGTAGCCGCCAGCGCCTCGATTGTTGTGCGAATAACGTTGTTATAAGGATCTTGCTCCTGCAACGACACGCCCGATGTTTGGCAATGCGTGCGCAGCATTTTGGATCGCTCGTCTTGTGCGCCAAGTTCGTCCATCACGCGGTGCCACAATGTTCGCGCGGCGCGCAGTTTCGAGACTTCCATGAAGAAATTCATGCCGATCCCAAAGAAGAACGACAGCCGTCCCGCAAAGGCATCAATATCAAGCCCTGAGGCCATGGCGCGCTGCACATATTCCTTGCCGTCGGCAATGGTGAACGCAAGCTCCTGCACTGCCGTCGCGCCGGCCTCATGCATGTGATAGCCCGATATTGAGATGCTGTTGAACTTGGGCATATGCGCGCTGGTGTAGGCGATGATGTCCGACACAATACGCATCGAAGGCTCAGGCGGATAAATATAGGTATTGCGGACCATGAACTCTTTAAGGATGTCGTTCTGGATAGTGCCGTCGAGTTGCTCTTGAGCGACGCCCTGCTCCTCACCTGAAACTATGAAGAAAGCGAGGATCGGAATGACCGCACCGTTCATCGTCATCGAGACCGACATTTGGTCAAGCGGAATACCGTCGAAGAGGATTTTCATATCCTCCACCGAGTCAATCGCGACGCCAGCCTTGCCAACATCGCCGACAACGCGGGGATGGTCACTGTCATAACCACGGTGCGTTGCAAGATCGAAGGCTACTGACAGACCCTTTTGCCCAGCGGCGAGATTGCGACAATAGAAAGCGTTGGATTCCTCAGCGGTCGAAAAACCCGCATATTGGCGTATCGTCCACGGCCGCCCAGCGTACATGGATGCGCGCACGCCGCGTGTGAACGGCGCAAAGCCTGGAAGACCAGGGTCCGCTGAATCCTCAGCCGTGTATAGCGGTTTTACGGCAATGCCCTCTGGCGTGTGCCAAGTCAGGTCCTTGCCCTTGACCTCTTTTTCAGCCGCTTTTTTCCACTGGTCGATATTGGTCATAAAAACTTCCATTCATTATTCCGTCACCCTGAACTCGGTTCAGGATCCATTTTACCACCCACCTCATCGGTCCGAGTGGCATGATGGATGCTGAAACATCAGTCACCAGAGGTGAAACACGTTCAGCAGGACGATGGGCGTTAATGCGCGGTCAGTGCGCTTTAACCCCTACCTCCATAATCTCGGTCAAAACACCTTGCATATCCTTGGGATGCACAAAGAATATGAGCGTCCCATGCGCGCCAATACGTGGTTCGCCTAGCACCCGCTTGCCCATCTTTTCAAATTCCGCCTTTGCGGCGTGAATATCAGGCACCTCGTAACACATATGATGCTGCCCACCTGCAGGGTTCTTTTCAAGAAACGCTGCGATGGAGGCATTCCCCGGCAAAGGCTCGATAAGCTCTATCTGTGTTCCATTCATCGCGCCATCCGCGCCGGGTGTATCGACAAAACAGACCTTAACGCCTTGATCCGGCAGATCGAACGGCGCATGAATTTTCGTCGCGCCCATCACGTCGCGGTAAAATACGATGCTGTCAGCTATGGAAGGCGTTGCAACGCCGATATGGTTGAGACGGCCGAGTTTCATACTACATCCTCACAACGGAATATTATCATGCTTCTTCCAAGGGTTTTCCAAATCCTTGTTCCGCAATTTCCGTAAACCCAGCGCAATCCGCTTGCGCGTCGAGTGCGGGTAGATCACCTCGTCGATGAAGCCCTTGCTCGCCGCTACAAATGGATTGGCGAAGCGGTCTTCATATTCCTTGGTCTTTTCAGCGATTTCTTCGGGTCCAAGACCACGGAAGATAATTTCAACTGCACCCTTTGCACCCATCACCGCAATTTCAGCAGTTGGCCATGCGTAATTGAGGTCGCCGCGCAAATGCTTTGACGCCATGACGTCATAAGCGCCGCCATAGGCCTTACGGGTAATGACGGTAATTTTAGGCACAGTCGCTTCGGCATACGCAAACAGCAGTTTGGCGCCATGTTTGATGATGCCGCCATATTCCTGCGCGGTGCCTGGCAAAAAGCCCGGAACGTCGACGAAGCTTATGATCGGAATTTCGAACGCGTCGCAGAAACGCACAAAACGCGCGGCTTTCTTTGAGCTATTGATGTCAAGAACACCCGCCAGCACCATCGGTTGATTGGCCACGATGCCCACAGTGCGGCCCTCAATACGGCCAAAGCCGATGATGATATTTGCTGCGTGTGTTGGCTGCACCTCGAAGAAATCGGCCTCATCGACCGTTTTGCGGATAAGCTCGTGCATATCATAAGGCTGGTTGGCGCTTGGCGGGATAAGCGTATCAAGGCTGGGCTCGATGCGGTCCCACGCGTCTTCGGTTGGGCGCTCTGGCACACCAGCACGGTTATTCTCGGGCAAATAATCAAAGAAGTCGCGAACCGAAAGAAGCGCCTCAATATCATTTTCGAACGCATTGTCGGCAACGCCCGACTTCGTCGTGTGCGATATTGCGCCGCCAAGTTCCTCCTGCGTCACCACTTCGTTGGTCACCGTTTTGACCACATCAGGGCCAGTGACAAACATATAGGAGCTGTCCTTCACCATGAAGATGAAGTCGGTTATTGCCGGGCTATACACCGCACCACCAGCGCATGGTCCCATGATAAGGCTGATTTGCGGGACAACACCGCTCGCCAAGACGTTGCGTTGGAACACTTCGGCATAGCCGCCCAGCGAGGCAACACCCTCTTGAATTCGCGCCCCGCCGCTGTCGTTCAGGCCGATGACTGGGGCGCCGACCTTCATCGCATTATCAAGGACTTTGCAGATTTTCATGGCATGCGCTTCGGATAGCGAACCACCAAATACAGTGAAATCCTGACTGTAGACATAAACCAAACGGCCATTGATCGTGCCGCTGCCGGTGACAACGCCGTCGCCCAGTATCTTTTGATCGGCCATGCCGAAATCCGCGCAATTATGCGTGACATACGCGTCAAGCTCTTCGAAGCTGCCTTCATCGAGCAAGATATCAAGCCGTTCGCGGGCGGTCAGGCGTCCCTTGGCGTGCTGCGCATCGATACGCTTTTGCCCACCACCCAATTTCGACGCCGCACGACGTGCTTCCAGTTCAGCAATATTGGCCGACATGGCATTCCCCATAATCAATTAAGTTGCCCAAAGCTTTGGCATCCTGCCGTAGAAATTGCAAATTAATCGTACGATTAAAAATCACCTAGCAAAGCCCGAGATTGAAAGCTGCAATAATTCCAAAAGCACGTTATAGGGCCACATCATGGAATTTATGCATCCCATTAAAGTCGCGGCTTTATATCGCTTCGTAGCGTTTGAAGCGCCTGAAGAATTGCAGACACGCATTCATGAAAAATGTATCGCGGGAGGCATCACGGGCACGATATTGCTCGCGCGGGAGGGTATTAACGGGACAGTCGCAGGCGACCCCGATGCTATCGATGCCCTTATTGCATTTTTGCGGTCAATTCCCGGCTGTACCGAACTTGATGTAAAATATTCGCACGCCAAGGAAATGCCCTTCTACCGCATGAAGGTCCGTCTCAAGAAAGAAATCGTAACGCTGGGCGTCGATGGCATTGATCCCAAACGTGAGGTGGGCACTTATGTGCAAGCTGACGATTGGAATGCCTTAATCTCTGATCCAGATACCGTGTTGATTGATACGCGTAATGATTATGAAGTTGCGATTGGGACGTTTGAAGGCGCAATTGACCCGCGCACCAAATCATTTAGTGAATTCCCCGAATGGTTTCGCGCACATCGCGAAGAGCTTGCAGCAGGCAAAACAAAGTTTGCCATGTTCTGTACTGGAGGCATCCGGTGCGAAAAATCGACAGCTTTCCTTAAGGCCGAGGGCATAGATGAAGTCTATCACCTTGAGGGCGGCATACTGCGCTACCTCGAAAATATCCCCGAGGCGGAGAGTAAATGGCAAGGCGAGTGCTTCGTATTCGACGAGCGTGTCTCCGTCACGCATGGGCTAGAGCTCGGCGAAATGGAGCTATGCCACGCATGTCGCCGGCCAATATCGCAAAACGACAAGCTATCAGGACATTTTGAGGAGGGCGTGTCGTGCCCGGCGTGCGTTGCCGAACGTACTGAAGAGGACCGCGCACGCTTTGCAGAACGGCAAAGACAGATTGCTCTGGCCAAGAAACGCGGCAAGCAACATATCGGCGTCATCCCGCGAGCGGATGACTGACCTTCCAATCCTCTACAGCTTCCGTCGGTGCCCCTACGCCATGCGCGCCCGCATGGCTGTCGCAGTTAGCGGCGTGACAGTCGAGCTGCGCGAGATCGTGTTACGCGACAAGCCAAACGAAATGCTGGAGGCCTCACCCAAGGGAACCGTTCCCGTGCTCGTACTTCCCGACGGCCAAGTCGTTGAAGAAAGCATCGACATCATGCGCTGGGCGCTCGTTCAGAGCGATCCTGAGTGCTGGCTAGGTCACGAGGCATCTGACTTGATCACGGTTAATGACGGCCCTTTTAAGCAAGCCCTCGACCGGTATAAATATCCCCACCGTTACGGGCTTGCCGATGGCATAGTGCATCGCAATGCAGCAGGTGCGCATCTGGAGATGCTCGAAAATAGGTTGTTAGCTGCGCCTTACTTAGCAGGGTCAAAATGTGGATTTACTGACATCGCCATATTTCCGTTCGTCCGTCAATTCGCTGCTACCGACGCAGGCTGGTTTACGGCACAGCCCCTACCCGCTGTGCAAAACTGGCTTTCCTCACTTGTGAGCAGCGATCTGTTCACTCACGTTATGACGCGCTATCAACCATGGAAAGCGGGCGACGCGCCCATCTTCTTCCCCTGACTATTTCATCAGCACCAATTCTTCAGACATGCTGGGGTGCAATGCCACCGTGTCGTCGAAATCCTGCTTGGTCAGTTTTGCCTTAACCGCAATCGCAGCGGCTTGAAGAATTTCGCCGCTGTCAGGGCCAATGAGGTGAAGACCAACCACGCGTTCCTCGGGGCCAGCTACCACCATTTTGTACAATGCCCGTTCGTTCCGGTCGGCAAGAACATTTTTCATTGCCCGAAAATCGCTTTTATACACCTTGACGTCAGCATGTTGCGCGCGTGCCTCTGCCTCGGTCAGACCAACACTAGCAATGGGCGGGTTGCTGAATACGGCGGTGGGAATGCATTCATAATTCACCGTACGCGGGTTGTTTCCAAATACACTGTCGGCAAAGGCGTGGCCTTCACGAATGGCAATTGGCGTTAGCTGCACACGGTTGGTAACATCGCCAACGGCATAAATGCTCGGCACATTGCTCCGGTTGTCCTCGCCGACCATCACGGCGCCGTCCTTCCCCAACTGAACGCCAATGTCCTCAAGCCCAAGTCCGATAGTGTGTGGTGTGCGTCCGATGGCCCATAACAACAGATCGGTCTCAATCGTGCTTCCATCGGTGTTTTCAATCAACAAGCTGCCGTCATCCTGCTTGATAATGGATTTGAAACGAAAGTTGAAACGAATAACTATACCCTTATGCCGACTAATCTGAACAAGCTTGTCGACAATTTCATCATCATAGCTGCGCAATACGCGGTCACCATGCGTTACAAGATTAACTTTGACGCCCAGTTCATTAAAAATACCTGCAAATTCATTGGCAATGTACCCGCCACCAGCAATCACTGCGCGCTTGGGTAATTCCGGTAGGCTAAATACTTCGTTCGAGGTGATACCATGGCCGGCGCCAGGAATATCCGGAACAGAAGGCCACGCACCGGTCGCAATCAGAATATTTGCTGCCGAAATGGTGCGCCCGCTGGAAAGCTGAAGGCTGTTTGTACCCGTCAAAACAGCTCTCTCGTGGAATATCTCAACCTTATTGCTACCCAACGTCTGGCCATAAAGGCCCTCCAATCGGTTTACCTCAGCAGCCACATTGTCACGCAATATGTTCCAATCGAAAGTCGCTCCTTCTGTAGTCCAGCCAAAACGCTGCGCGTCCTTCAAATCTTCAGCAAAGTGGGAACCATATACCAACAGCTTTTTGGGTACGCAGCCTCGGATTACGCATGTGCCTCCTACGCGGTGCTCTTCGGCTACAGCAACACGCGCGCCGTGCGATGCGGCGATCCGAGAAGCGCGGACGCCGCCGGAGCCCGCGCCAATGACGAAAAGGTCGTAATCAAACTGAGCCATGTATATTTCTTTCTTAGGTGTCCGCGATATGGTCAAACATGCATGCTTTTACCAACGAGAATTCTCGCGCTGTCTTATCGAACAAACGCGCGTTGCTTAGATCTCCTCAAGCGCCGCCTCGATCAGCGCTGTAGTGGACGGATCAAAGCCGCTTGGTCCGTTGTCCGTGATGCTTTTGGCAATTTGCTTACCGAGTTCAACGCCGAATTGGTCAAAGGGGTTTATACCCAACAAAGCTGCGTTGACGAACGTACGATGCTCGTAAAAGGCAATCAATGCGCCGACTGTTGACGGTGTGACGTCATCCAGCAAGATCGTTGTTGAAGGCCGATTGCCAACATAATTGCGCGCCAAATCATCGGATTGCTGCCCTGCCATCAATGCCGCGCCTTGGGCAAAGCAGTTGACCAACAAAGTCTCATGATGGGCGGTGTCAAAATCATGCCCTGGCGTTTTGCTGGCGATGAATTCAACGGGAATAAGGTGCGTTCCTTGATGCAGAAGTTGGAACACGGCGTGTTGCGCATCGGTGCCCACGCCACCCCAAGTGACTGGCGCGCTGTTCCGGCCCAGCGGAACGCCATCGGCGGTAACTGATTTACCGTTCGATTCCATTTCAAGCTGCTGCAGATAGTCGGGCAACAAGCGCAAGCGCTCATCATAAGCAAACACTGCCCGCGTCTGGCACGACTTAGTCTGGGCATAATAAAGATCAGCAAATGCAGCCATTGTTGGCGCGTTTTCCAATACAGGGGCATCGCGGAAATGCCGATCCATCGCGTCCGCGCCCTCTAGCAATTCGGCATACACCGACCAGCCAAGGCCAAGTGCAACTGGAAAGCCAATCGAGCACCATAAGGAATACCGTCCGCCAACGGCTTCGTTAAAAGGCAATATGCGGCTTTCGTCGATGCCCCACTCAATAGCTTTATCTGGATAAGCGGTAAGCGCCACGAACTGCGCATATGGGTCCGCAACACCACCCTCACGCATCCACTCCATGGCGCTTGTGGCATTGAGCAAAGTTTCGGTCGTGGTGAAGGTTTTGGATGCAACAGCAACAATGGTCTTATGCGGATCCATGTTTTTCACCGCTTTGGTGAGCGCTGCACCATCAACATTTGACACAACCTTGACATCATACCGCGCGCCGTCGCGCACAAGCGCATCGACGAGTAACTTTGGACCAAGCGCTGATCCGCCAATGCCGATATGCAATATGTGCTGAATATCTCCCATAAAGCCAGCATCAATTGCCTCTACTAACCCGCGCATTCTGTCCTGAAGGGCACGTGCATGCGCAACAGAATTCGCATCACCATTACCGCGTTCTGCAGGATGCTCGGCTGCGCGGCCTTCTGTAACGTTGATGGCGAAACCAGAGAACAAAGCTGCTTTTAAGCCGTCAAGCTCCATGTCCGCCGCAAGCTTTTCAAATTGACCAAGCACGATGCTGTCGAGATGCGTCTTCGACAAATCGAACCTTAAGCCTGACAACTGGATAGTCATTTTCTCGACGCGATCCTTGTCCGACTTGAAGAGATCGATAAGCGATTGTGGCTGATGCTTTTCCAGTCGTGTCCAGGGGGTGTCAGTCATTTTTTGTCCCTTAAATTATGGCATCGCGGCCGACAGTGAATCTCGGCACTGGCAAATAACGCGCCTACGCTGTAAAAGACCAGTCAATCTGTCGCTAGCCGACCTTTTTTTTGCGAGAATTTGTGACTTCAACCACCGAAAAGCCGGACGATGTAGCTGCGGCAGTGTCCGAAACACGGGCTGCGCCAACACAAGCGTCCGAATGGCGCGAATATGGAAGCTTCCTTTTAAAGCTCGCTTTGTTCGTGTTCGTGTTGCGCAGTTTCATCGTTTCGCCATTCAACATTCCGTCTGAATCGATGCAACCACGCTTATTGATTGGGGATTATCTGCTGGTAGCAAAATGGCCTTATGGCTATTCAAAATATAGCCTGCCGCTATCGTTACCAATCATTCCAGGCCGTATTTTTGCCAGCCAACCAACGCGTGGTGATGTCGTTGTTTTCAAAGCGCCTATGTCGAACGGCACCGACTATATTAAGCGCGTCATTGGTCTTCCCGGTGACGTCATTCAAATGCGCGGCGGCATATTGGAAATCAATGGAGTAGCGGTAAAAAAGGAGCGCATTGCCGACCTTGTTATCCCTGTTACCCAAAATATGCGGGACACAGCTGAGCTTGACCGTAATCCTTTCCCTTGCTGGCGGCCCGATATGGAGGAACCCAGCGCCGACGGTGGTTCACAATGTCGTTATCCACGATATCGCGAGACATTGCCCGAGGGCAAAAGCTATGAAATATTGGACCTGCAAAACGGCCTTGAGGGTGACAATACCAAGGCCTTTGTTGTCGGGGAGGATGATCTATTCCTGATGGGTGACAATCGTGACCGCAGTGCAGACAGTCGGTGGACGCCCATAGACAAGCCCGGCGCCATTGGCATTGTACCGCAGAAAAATTTAATCGGCCGGGCGCTTGTATCTGTTTTCTCGACCGATGGGTCGTCGCATTGGTTGCTGCCGTGGACTTGGTTCACTGCAATGCGGCCCGAACGCATTGGACGTGGATTTTGATTGGCAGCGATCAGGAGATCTGGCTGGCGGAACTGCTTCCTGAGCAGCCATCGGATTGGGATCTGTATAGCCGCGCATTAACCCATGGAAGCACTGGGCAACCGGATTATCAGCGCCTCGAATTTTTGGGCGATCGAATATTGGGCCTCGTCATAGCTGACATGCTGTATCACCGGTACAGCGACGAAGCAGAAGGGCGCTTGTCGCATCGTTTAAACGCCCTTGTATCCGGCGCAACATGCGCCGAAATTGCTCGAAAAATTGGCCTTGCGGCTTATTTGCGGCTTGGGAAGCAGGCCCGTGACGATGGTGCTCAACAAAGTGAGAATGTGTTGGGTGACGTCATGGAAGCAATTATTGGTGCGCTATATATTGACCATGGCCTAAATGCTGCGCGCAAGCTTATAGAACAGTTCTGGGCGCCACTTCTTGAAACCGCAAATGGCGCTCCCAAGCACCCTAAATCCGAATTACAGGAATGGTGCGCCGCCCATGGACGCAAGGTTCCAGAATATGTTGTCACAAAAAAAGAAGGCCCTCCCCACGCTATGATATTTGAAATCACCGTTACCGTGAAGGGTTTTACCCCCGTCACTGCGAGCGCGAACAGCAAACAGGCCGCCGAAACCGCCGCAGCACTGGCCTTTTTGGAGACCAACGCATGACCAAGAAGTGCGGACATGTTGCTATTATCGGCGCGCCAAATGCCGGAAAGTCGACCTTGGTCAACGCTCTCGTCGGGCAAAAGGTAGCTATCGTCAGTCCAAAGGCACAAACTACCCGTACGCGTATGTTGGGCGTGGCGCTGGCTGGCGAAACGCAGATCATTTTAGTCGATACACCGGGAATTTTTGCGGCACAGCGTAGGTTTGATCGCGCCATGGTCGCGGCGGCATGGGATGGCGCGGGCGACGCCGACATGATCGCATTGATCGTCGATGGCCGGGCTGGTGCTGGACCAAAGGTGGAAAAAATTCTCGATGGTCTAAAAAACCGGCCTGAACGTAAATGGCTTGTTTTGAACAAGGTCGATATTGCAGCCAAGGATAAGCTGCTCGCGCTCACGACGAAATTGACCGAAAAATGCGCGTTTGAGCAGATCTATTATATCAGCGCGGCAACCGGTGACGGCCTTGAAGAATTCAAAACCGCGCTTGCCGACAATATGCCTGAGGGAGAATGGCATTTCCCTGAGGATCAAGTGTCAGATGCCACAGACCGGTTGATCGCCTCCGAAATCACGCGGGAACAGCTCTATCTGCAACTGCACGAAGAACTGCCATATGCAAGTGCGGTTGAGACCGAAAAGTATAGCGAGCGTGAAGACGGGTCGCTGGAAATTCACCAGCAGATACTCGTTGCCCGGCCGACCCAGCGTGCGATTGTATTGGGCAAAGGTGGCACGCGCATTAAGGCGATTGGCGAGGCAGCACGCCTTGAGCTGGCAAAGCTAATGGGTATTAAAGTTCATCTTTATTTGCATGTAAAAGTGCATGCCAAATGGGACGAAGACCGCAGCCTATATCGCGATATTGGGCTTGAGTGGGTGGAGTAACAGAAGCCCTGACGCGCCAACAGGTCCGCTGAACGCGCTTCAGCATCTTACTTCGCAAAGGACGTTCCGGTTGTCTGAAGTAGGGCTAGTTACTCCGCTTTCTTTGTTTTAGGGGCAGACTTTGGCTTTGCCGCTGCTTTCTTTGGCGCAGCTTTCTTTTTCGGCGCAGCCTTTTTCTTCACCTTGCCCTTTGGCGGCATAGCTGCACGTGCATCGATTAGCTGCGCGGCTTCTTCAAGTGTAAGCGCATCAGGCGAAATCGACTTGGGCAATGTCGCATTGGTGGTGCCGTCGGTCACATAAGGACCAAAGCGGCCCTCCATGAGCTTGATTTCAGCTTCAGTGCGCGGATGCTTGCCTAATTCTTTCAACGGTGCGCGTGCGGCACCCCGCCCACGGCCTGGGTTAGCCAAAGCTTCGGCCAACTTCACAACCGCGCTGTTCATTCCGGTTTCGAACACCTCGGTGGTTGACTGCAAACGGGCATATTTACCATTATGTGCAAGGTAAGGCCCATAACGACCAATGCTTGCCATCACTGGTTCACCGCTTTCTGGGTGTGTCCCGATGGTGCGGGGCAATGACAGCAGCTTCACAGCCCATTCTAACCCAATATCTTCTGCCGGGATATCTTTCGGTATTGAGGCTCGCTTTACATCAGTGCCCTCGCCCGTTTCAAAATAAGGGCCAAAGCGCCCAGATTTTCGAGTGACTTCCAATTGGGTTTCAGGATGCTGACCTAGAATCTCGGGGCCGGTATCTTCACCATTTTCGCCCCCGGGCTGTGCAAATTTTCGGGTATATTTGCAGTCGGGGTAATTGGAGCACGCAACAAACGCTCCAAATTTTCCGCCGCGCAAGGCAAGCCTGCCCTCCCCACATTTGGGGCAAAGTCTGGGATCAGTTCCGTCTTCGCGTTTGGGAAAGAGATATGGTGATAAGAATATATCAAGTTCGGCTGTAACCTCTGACGGTTTCTGCTCCATGACCTCAGCCGTCTTCGGTTTAAAATCACGCCAAAAAGCCTCAAGAAATGACTGCCAATTGGCACGGCCACCACTAATTTCATCCAACTGATCCTCTAGCCCAGCGGTGTAATCATAAGCGACATAACGTTCAAAAAACCGTTCAAGAAATGCTGTAAGCAATCGCCCAGATTCCTCTGCAAAAAAACGATTTTTTTCCACACGTACATATGTGCGGTCTTTTAGAACCTGAATAGTTGACGCGTATGTCGATGGGCGGCCGATCCCCAACTCTTCAAGACGCTTCACCAGCGTCGCTTCAGAGAAACGCGGTGGCGGCTGCGTAAAGTGCTGGATCTTTTCCGCAGCGTGCTTCGCAGGCGCGTCGCCAACGGCCATGGCTGGCAAGATGGCGCTGTCTTCGCTGTCACTATCGTCGCGGCCTTCTTCATACACGGCAAGGAAACCAGGGAATTTCATGACTTGTCCGGTTACGCGTAACCCTGTTTGCCCGGTGCCATCAAGAAAATCGATTGTGGTGCGTTCCATCCGCGCCGAGGCCATTTGGCTTGCCATTGCACGTTTAAAAATCAGGTCATACAGGCGACCATGATCCCCTGAACCTGCTTTGTCTTTATTGAAATCAGTTGGACGTATTGCCTCATGCGCTTCCTGCGCATTCTTCGCCTTCGTTTGATAAACGCGAGGTTTCTCAGGCAAATATCCACTGTCAAAGCGGTCGGAGATGGATTTACGCGCGGCGGAAATAGCGCTGTGGTCCATCTGGACGCCATCGGTCCGCATGTAGGTAATCGCGCCGTCTTCATATAGGCCTTGCGCGATACGCATCGTATGGCTTGCGGAAAAACCAAGCTTACGCGCGGCTTCTTGCTGCAAAGTGGACGTCGTGAAGGGCGGTTGTGGATTGAGGGTGACAGGTTTGGTCTCAACGGTCTCGACGGTAAATTTGCCCGCTTCCACTGCAAGGCGGGCTTGCTCTGCGTCCCCCTCAGTTTTCAAATCCATCTTGTCGAGCTTCTTGCCAAGATACTGGATCAAACGGGCATCAAATTTTTGGCCCTTATGCTCCATGCCAGCTTTGACGGACCAATATTCCTGCGCACGGAACGCCTCGATTTCGCGTTCGCGTTCAACGATTAGGCGCAACGCGACCGACTGCACACGCCCGGCAGATTTCGCGCCGGGCAATTTGCGCCACAAGACAGGCGAAAGAGTAAAACCGACCAGATAATCGAGTGCGCGGCGGGCGCGATAGGCATCGATGAGGTCCACATCAAGTGCGCGTGGGTGCTTCATAGCATCGGTCACGGCTTGTTTGGTAATGGCGTTAAAGGTTACGCGGCCAACCTTTGCCGGCAGCACTTTTTTCTTCGCGAGCACTTCCTGCACATGCCAGCTGATTGCCTCACCTTCGCGATCGGGGTCGGTCGCAAGGATTAAGCTATCTGCCTTCTTGGCCTCGTCCGTGATTGCCTTGAGCTGCTTGGCCTTGTCGGTATAGTTGTCCCAGAGCATTTCAAACCCATTGTCAGGGTCGACCGATCCATCCTTGGGCGGCAGGTCACGGATATGGCCGTAAGAGGCCAGCACTTTGAAGCCGGGGCCCAAATATTTCTCGATCGTCTTGGCTTTTGCAGGTGATTCAACAATGACTAATTGCATGATATTTTGTGCTTTTCTAAAATCTCTCGCGTACGCGTACAGGCTGATGGGGTAAGGCGCCCCCCGTCAAGATGAAAAATGCGATTTTATTTCATGCTGTAAAACGAACCTTGCCGCCTGCCCCGCGCTCCAATTTTCCGGCCAACTCAAATTCCAGTAATACCATCTGGATAGTTGCTGGACTGCTTCCGGATTGCCGCACCAATTCATCGACCGAAACATAGGTCTGCCCATCAGGTCGATAACTGCGCTGCGTTCGGCGTTGCTACCGTCGTCGGATATCTTTGGAGCTAGATTGGCGTGGGATGCAGCCTGCCCAAGCATACGACTGTCGATCGGACGGATCATCTCTACAATCTCAGATGCATTTTGCGCAAGAGTTGCACCATTCCGGATAAGCTGGTTGCAGCCGCGGAATCGCGGATCAAGTGGTGATCCTGGAACAGCCATGACCTCACGCCCGGCCTCCGCTGCAAGCCGCGCCGCACAAGGTCAGGTAACGCCTCAAGAGCGGCCTTTGCACTGCCGAAGCGCGACATGAGCTGGCTATAACTAACAGGCCCAATATTGGGTGACTTTACAAGCGGAGCTGATCAAAATGGACCTGGCTGCCAAAAGTCACCGCAGTCAGCTTTTGCTTGCGCCGATGCGGGGCTCTGTTCCATCAATCAAGCGCCCAATGTTACTGCGGTGCTTCCAAAAAACTATCAGCGTGCACGCGGTAAGCATCGCAACCAAATCATAATGACCGAGGATTGCAGCGGCAATAGGTGCGCAGAGTGCCGCTGCCAGACCGGCCACCGATGAAATACGTGAAAACGCAAGAGCACCAACCCACACCGACGCGTAAATGAGCCCACCCGGCAAAAACAGGCCAAACAAGATGCCGCCATAAGTGGCAGAGCCTTTGCCACCCTTGAACCCAAGCCACACAGGGTACAGATGGCCGAAAATCGCGCCTGCAGCTGCGAGTATCTCTCCCCCAGGGAGATAATAGGTGGTTAACCACACCGCACAAAATCCTTTGAGCATATCCAGAATCAATGTGAGTGCAGCCATACCCTTGCGTCCTGTGCGCAAGACGTTGGTGGCGCCGATGTTCCCTGAACCGATTGTTCGGATGTCGCCACCACCGGACAAGCGAGTCAGGAGCAAACCGAAAGGGATGGCGCCAAGCGCATATCCAAGCACAAGACCGGCAACCATGTTGAACCAAAGATCACTCACCACACGAATCCTCTAAATATCTGTATTACGTAGCTGTTTTGTTCCGCATGCTCAAGGCTGTCGGCTTGCCAGCACAGCCGCTACCGTTTATCGATACCGCATGTCGATTGTTCCAAGCAGGGCCCCGATTTTGTTTTTTGATTCCGGCATTGGCGGGCTTTCGGTCCTGAAAGCCGTCCAAGCCGCTTTGCCCAACGCTCCAATTGTTTTTGCAGCCGATTATGCAGGGCTGCCTTATGGAACCAAAACCGAGGCAGAGATTTCGGCGCGGGTCCCTGCTTTGCTCGGCCGCTTGGTTGAACGTTACCGGCCACGTCTAGTTACGATTGCCTGCAACACCGCGTGCACAATCGCACTGGTCCATGTGCGGGCGGCGTTAGACGTGCCGGTGGTGGGTACTGTTCCGGCCATTAAACCAGCGGCCGAAGCAACGCAAAGCGGTGTTATTGGGCTATTGGGCACCGATGCGACAGTCCGCCAAACTTACGTCGACAAACTCCATAAAGACCATGCACCTAACATGAAGTTGCTCCGGCACGCTGCGCCAGAACTTGTAAGCGCAGCCGAAGTAAAAATGCGCGGGGAACAAGTTGATCCAGCAGTTTATGTGCGGGCCATGGCTGGGCTGATGGAGCAGCCAGATGGGGCACGACTTGATGTCGTTGTGCTTGGTTGCACGCATTTCCCTCTGGTAGAGGATGAGTTACGCGCTGCCGCGCCGCATGTGACATTTGTTGACGGCGCAGCAGGCATCGCACGGCGCATTAACCATCTGACAATGGACCACACTTGGCCGGTTGATCCCGAGGAAGGAACTTTCGTAACAACTGGTCCAGCTGCTGCGCTAAACACGTTGCTTCCGGCATTGTCTGGCTTTGGTTTGACACGAATCTCATCACTCTGAACGCAACTATTACAATAAAGAAACTCGAATGACGCTTGTTGCAAGTCGTTCGCGCTAGATTTTTGCATTTTCCGCGATTAATGGGCAAGAGCAAGCCGCGTGTGCGGTCCAACCGACGGGGTCAGTATCCGTGAATTACAAAGCATTTTTTGAAAAAGCGATTGACCGGCTTCATTCCGAAGGCCGCTATCGCGTTTTTATCGACATTCTGCGGAACAAGGGTAATTACCCTAACGCGCGGTGCTTTGCCGGACATAACGGACCCAAAGACATAACCGTGTGGTGCTCGAACGATTATCTTTGCATGGGGCAACATCCGGATGTCATTAGCGCGATGGAAAACGCGCTCCACGACGTTGGTGCTGGATCTGGCGGCACACGTAACATCGGCGGCAACACCCACTATCACGTCGAACTGGAACATGAGCTGGCCGATTTGCATGGCAAGGATGGAGCTTTGCTATTCACATCTGGCTATGTTTCGAACGACGCGACCTTATCCACGCTCGCCAAGGTTCTGCCGGGTTGCATAATCTACTCAGATGAACTCAATCATGCATCAATGATTGCTGGCATCCGAAATGCAGGCTGTGAAAAGCGCGTGTGGCGGCACAACGACCTCGCCCATCTCGAAGAATTGCTGGCGGCCGACGATCCAGATGTGCCAAAGCTAGTTGCGTTCGAAAGCGTCTATTCGATGGACGGAGATGTAGCACCTATCGGAGCGGTTTGCGATCTTGCAGACAAATATAATGCGCTGACCTATTGTGACGAAGTGCACGCCGTTGGCATGTATGGCGCGCGTGGCGGTGGCATTTCCGAACGGGATGCTGTCGCTGACCGCGTAACAATTATCGAAGGTACGCTGGGTAAGGCTTTTGGAGTTATGGGCGGCTATATCGCGGCTGACCAGAATATCATCGACGTTATCCGTTCTTATGCGCCTGGTTTTATCTTCACGACGTCATTGTCGCCGGTGTTGGTCGCCGGTGTGTTGGCCGCAGTGCGCCATTTAAAGTCTTCAAGCGAAGAACGCGACGCGCAGCAGGCAAACGCAGCGATGCTCAAAAAACTGTTTTTTGATGCCGGCCTGCCCGTGATGATGAGCAACACCCACATCGTGCCGTTGATGGTTGGTGACCCTATCAAAGCCAAGAAGATCAGCGACATTTTGCTCGCTGAATATGGCGTCTATGTGCAGCCAATTAATTACCCAACAGTGCCGCGCGGCACCGAGCGGTTGCGCTTCACACCTGGACCTCAGCATAATGAGGATATGATGCGTGATTTGACTGCGGCGTTGCTCGAAATTTGGGGCCGGATGGAAATCCCTGTCGCTCAGGCAGCTTGAGAAAGTAGCTTCATAAATACGTTCAGATCGACATTTCCGCCTGACAGCGTAATCGCGGTTTTGCCCTTCGGTTGAATTTTACCTGCAAGCACAGCGGCAAGCGCCACTGCCCCACCGGGTTCAACGACAAGATGCAGTTTTTCAAACACCACACGCATCGCTGTGATGACTTCGCCTGTTGTAACGGACACTCCGTTGGACACGCGTCGGCGCAATATCTCAAAATTAACAGGATAAGTTTGCGGCGTTTGCAGTGCGTCGCAATAGGTTGCGTGCGTCAAGTCTTTTACGGGTAGGATTTCGCCTGCCTCAAGCGACCTTATGATGTCGTCCCAGCCTTCGGGCTCAACGATCGCAATGTCTGCGTCGGGACAGGCCAACGCTAGACCAGAGGCCAGACCACCCCCGCCGCAGCATGAGACAATCATGTCGGGACCGCCCAAACCAAGCGCTGCAAGCTGCTCTGCGATTTCAATGCCAGCAGTGCCCTGCCCTTCGATTACCCATGGATCACCAAAGGCATGCACCAATGTCGCGCCATTTTGGGCGATCAAACCGGCGGCAACTTCATCACGCGATTCGGTTGCACGGTCGTACAGCACAACCTGGGCACCCAAGGCTTTGGTAGCCTCCAGTTTCATAAGCGGCGCATTGGAGGGCATGATGATTGTGGCAGCTATACCAAGCTTCTTTGCAGCCCACGCCACGCCTTGGGCATGGTTGCCGCTGGACACGCCAACAACGCCGCGTGCGCGTTCTTCTTTATTTAAGTCGGACAGTCGATGCCAAGCGCCGCGTATTTTAAACGCGCCGACGGGTTGTAGCATTTCGGCCTTGCACCAAAGCGTTACGCCATCCACCTCAAGCGGCAATAACGGTGTTTTAGGCAGAATACCGGCAATTTTGGTCATAGCCCGCTGCACACCTTCATGCGTTGGCGTCTTGATGGCCGCAGCCAATTCTTGTCCTGTCATAAAAGGCCCCTATATGCGTGCGCTGAACGAATCTCTGATAAGAGGAAACTGCAGATGAGCAAGATATTGGTAATCGGCGCAGGCGGCGTCGGGTCGGTTGCGGTCCACAAGATGGCTATGAACCCGGATATCTTCAGCCACATCAGCCTTGCAAGCCGCACCAAATCGAAATGCGACGCGATCGCAGCGTCAGTTAAGGACCGCACTGACGTTGATATCGACACCTATGGCCTTGATGCCGATGATGTCCCCGCGACAACTGCGCTGCTGAACCAAATCAAGCCAAGT
>NZ_JARXAI010000099.1 GCF_029865925.1 Sphingorhabdus sp. | reverse complement strand
TCGGGTTGGTTGCGGAAGGAGTTCGGGGTGCGTTCAGTGATTGTCATAGTCCCGCACCGCTTGGCAGAAGGCCGCAATCTTGTCCACATCCTTGATGCCCGGCGCGGATTCCACGCCCGACGATGTGTCCACCAGTTGCGCGCGTGTTTGGCGCAAAGCTTCCTTAACGTTACCGGCGTTCAGGCCACCTGCAAGACCCCATGGAAGCTTATGCTTGTGTTCTGTGAGCAAGGACCAATCAAAGCGCATGCCTGTGCCGCCGGGTAATGCCTGTGCGGGCGCATCAAACAAGATGAGGTCTGCTGCATCGACATATTCATCTGCATTTTTGAGCGATGCCGCGTTCTGAACGCCAAAGGCTTTCCAAATTTTGATGTCTACGGTGCTTTTCAGGGTACGGAGCCATATAGCGGTTTCCGAGCCATGAAATTGCACGATATCGGGCTTTACGACCTCAATCGCTTTGGCGGCGAGGCCGGGTTCCGCGTTCACCAGCAATAGAACAACTTTTAGCGATGCTGGCGCGCGCATTCGAAGAGCGGCAGCTTTTTCCATTGGGACATAACGCGGACTTTTTTCATATAGATTGAGGCCAATATGGGTAGCGCCCGCTTTGGCGGCGGCATCCACCGTCACTTCGTCTTTGAGGCCGCAAATTTTGATTTGTGTGTTCATATTGGGCCCAATAGCCGACCATTTCACTCCCGTCATGCTGAACTTGGATGAAGGAGCCGTAGCTGCTATAAGGTGCCCATAATCGCCCGTGCAGCCTCGTCAGGGCTATCTGCCTTGGTGATAGGTCTTCCGATGATCAAGACGCTTGCGCCGTCATCACGGGCCTGTCTAGGCGTCACAGTGCGTTTCTGGTCTTCGGCAGTGCCGCCAGCGGGACGCAGGCCGGGAACGACGAAGAAACCGTCCTTCCATGCTTTTTTGGCGGCCTTTACCTCATGACCGGAACAAACGATGCCATCAAGGCCTGCTTCTTGCGCAAGCGCAGCAAGCCGCGCGACCTGAAGCTCGGGGTTATCGGATACCCCAATGCGATTAAGGTCGTGATCGTCAAGGCTGGTCAGTACGGTCACGGCAACCACTTTGGTATGCAAACCTGCAGCAGCTTTGGCATCCTCCATCATCGCACGGCCACCGGCGGCGTGGATAGTCACAATGGCGGGCTCAAGCACGTTGATCGCCTGCATGGCCTTTGCGACAGTATTGGGAATATCGTGCAATTTCAGGTCGAGGAAAATGGGTAGGCCCAGTTTCTGAACTTCATGCACGCCGTGATGCCCGTTCGCGCAAAAAAATTCTAGGCCAAGCTTTATGCCGCCCACTTGTCCTTTGATGCGGCGCGTGAGTTCCAACGCATCGTCCAGATAGGGCGTGTCGATGGCAACGAAGATTGGGTTGGTCATATCGGGTCCACGGCTTTGTACGTCGGATGCGGGGATACAGGCGGTGGCGGGGGAGCAGACATGCTCCGCTGATTGCCCTCAAGTACAAGAATGCGCCGCTTCATGCGCCAAACCTGCGTAAGATGAAGAATGTAGAGAGGCAAAAACCCAAGCAGGAATGCCACCATCACCAAAGCCGGTAATTTCGTGTCAAGGCGAAGCCCGCCCCAAAGGCGGAGCGATACGGGCTGCCAATTGTTTGTCGCAAAAACGACTAACCCGACAATTATAGTCACCCAAATCAGCGTTTTCAGAAATCGCATCGCGCGGTCTCTCCTTTTCACTTTCATTGTATGGAAACTTTCCCCCTTTGGGTAGGGCTTAGTGTGTAATCCATGAAAGCATGACGAAATGCCGCAGAGAAGTTAGCCAAATACGCGGTCGAAAATTGTATCTATATGCTTGAAGTGATAGTCGAGATTGAACCGGTCCTCGATTTCCGACGCTGTCATTTTGGCCACGACATCCGGGTCAGCCTTAAGCAGCTCCATCAGCGATTCTGCGCCGTCAGATTCCCACACTTTCATCGCGTTACGCTGAACGATGCGGTAGCTGTCCTCACGGCTGATGCCGGCTTGAGTCAGCGCCAAAAGCACCCGCTGTGAATGGACAAGCCCACCCATGCGGTCGAGGTTTTTCTGCATACGCTCTGGGTAGATGAGCAGCTTGTCGATGACGCCGGTTAGACGCCCAAGCGCGAAATCAAGGGTGATAGTCGCGTCAGGTCCGATATAGCGTTCGACGCTGGAATGGCTGATATCCCTTTCATGCCACAACGCGACATTTTCGAGCGCTGGCGTAACATAACCGCGAACCATGCGCGCAAGGCCCGTCAGATTTTCGGTGAGCACCGGGTTGCGCTTATGCGGCATGGCCGAGCTGCCCTTTTGACCGGGCGAGAAATATTCCTCCGCCTCCAGCACTTCGGTGCGCTGCAAATGGCGCACCTCGGTCGCAAGGCGTTCAATGGAAGATGCGATGACACCAAGCGTCGCAAAATACATCGCATGACGGTCGCGCGGGATGACCTGCGTAGAGACGGGCTCCACCGCAAGGCCAAGCTTGGCTGCAACATGTGCCTCAACTTCAGGATCTATGTTGGCGAAGGTGCCAACTGCGCCCGAAATAGCGCAAGTAGCGATTTCAGCGCGCGCAGCGACCAGACGTTCGCGACCGCGGGTAAATTCGGCATATGCTTGCGCCAGTTTCATGCCAAAGGTCACAGGCTCTGCGTGGATGCCATGGCTGCGGCCGATCGTTGGCGTGAATTTATGCTCCATTGCACGGGTCTTGATAGCCGCTAGCAGCGCATCCATGTCCGCAAGCAACAGGTCCGTTGCTTGAGTCAACTGCACTGCAAGGCAGGTGTCCAAAACGTCGGAGGATGTCATGCCCTGATGCATGAAGCGCGCTTCGTCGCCTACCTGTTCTGCGACCCATGTCAGAAACGCTATTACATCATGCTTGGTCACAGCCTCGATAGCGTCAATTGCCGCAACGTCTATCGTTGGGTTGGTATTCCACCATGTCCACAATGCCTGCGCCGCAGAAGCAGGCACAACCCCGCGTTCGGCGAGCGCATCCGTTGCATGCGCCTCAATCTCAAACCAGATGCGGAAACGGTTCTCCGGCTCCCAAATCTTGACCATATCGGGGCGGGAATAACGTGGAATCATAAGAAACGCTTTCTGCTTGGTTCGGGAGTCGTGGTCCCGTTAGCAGGCGCACCGTTGGGCGTCAAAATGCGTGGCAAAAAAGAAGGGCGCGGGTTGTACGCCGCGCCCCTCCCATTGAAGTTCTTATGGGTTTAAAAATCGATCGACACACGACCATACAGGAAACGTCCGCTGAAACCGAATGGCGATTGTGAACTGTAGGGCAAGAACGAATTGTTAAAGCCATAACTCACGCCATCCACGGTGCCAAATGGCAGGCGATCGGGATACGTGTCGAGCAGGTTATTTGCACCAAATGCTATTGAGACAGACTCCACAGGTTTAAAGCGGAACTCAAGATCTGTGACCCATTTTGGCGACAAGAAGATATCACCTGGAACAGCACCGGGCGCAAGCGCGATATTGCCGTTGTTTGCAGACGTTGAGAAGCCACTTGGCAAGAAGACTTCACCGTAACGGTTGGTGCGCAGCGTCAGACCGAAGTTATTATAATCCCAGTCAAGGCCAACATTGAGCTTGTTCTTGGGCTGGCCCTCTGTGAGACGGAAGCTTTCCTGGCGTGCGAATAGGCGTTGCGCGGTGAAACCAGAAAATACTCGGCGATCCGAGATTTTTGTATCGTTCAGATTATAACCAACGCTCACCCGGAATTGGCCGAGACCGAATTCGGGTAAGCGGTAGCTTGCGACAATATCGAGACCCGAGGTCTTCGTATCGATACCATTGATGAAGAAGCGTGCGGAGGTAACGCCAGTCACGCCTGCTGTGGTTAGTAACGCCAGAACGTCTAGACCGGTAAGGTTTTCCGTCAGCGTAATACGGTCATTAATTTTAATATTGTAATAATCCGCAGTCATGCTCAGTCCGCTAAATGGCGTCAAGGTAACACCTGCGCCCAGATTGATAGATTTTTCTGGCTTGAGAGACTGTGCACCCAAAGCGATAGCAACTGGCGATGAAACAGGGAATGTTCCGACTTCAATCAAGACCCCGCCGACATTGTTGGTGGAGGTAGCTGCAAAGGATTGTTGCGCAAGGCTAGGCGCGCGAAAGCCGGTTGAAATCGAACCACGCAAGGCAACGCCATCAATCACTTCAAAACGCGCAGCTGCTTTACCATTGATGGTGTCGCCAAAGTCGCTGAAATGTTCGTAACGGCCGGCCAATTGAACCGTCAATTGGTCAGTGAGATCAGCGTCTAGTTCGGCATAGCCAGCAAAGCTGTTACGCGATACGTCGGTTTCGTTGGTCGGACGGAAACCAGGAAACACCTGGGCGCCTCCAGCAGCGTTGAATGGCGCTGCTGAAAATGGTCCATTGACGTAGCTTTGCAGCTCGCCAGCAACAATCTTATAGTTTTCGTTCCGATATTCGCCACCAAAAGCGAAAGAAACACTCTTACCGAAGCCGATGTCCAAATCCCGGCGCATATCGAGGTTAATCGATGTCTGGCCGGACCGAAGTCCGCCGGAATCTAACCTGCGGGCGCTCGCTGCGCCGCCAAGAGACGTATTGACCGTGTTTTCAATGGTATAGTCAAGCCGGTTTGACCCGTAGACCGCCGAAAGATCATAATCCCAACCACTCATTGCGCCACGAAGACCGGCCGCAGCAGAGATATCTAAAATTTTACTAGCAATTAACGGCAGGAAGCCGTCCGCGTAGATTGGAACAAAGCTGGTTGTGGAAGCCGCAAAATCCCGGTTTCGAGCGTCGAAAGAGCGGCGATAAAAACCAGCGCCATTGCCGTCGCGGACGCCATAGCTGCCGAAAGTATAAAATTCGGCTGTATCGGAAAACTCATAACCTGCGTTCACGAAGAAGTTCAGGTCTTTTGATACACCATCACCATAACGGTGGGCATAACGGTTAAAGGTCGCTTCGCGTGGATCGCCAGCAGCGAAGTAGTTGCGGCGGATGTCTGGACCGGAGCGGTTGGTAGGCGACCGGTCCTTATATTCTGCCGTTAAGTTAACATAACCGCTCTCACCCAACGGTAAACCAAAGTTGGATGCAAAGGTGTAAGTATCGCCATCGCGACGTTTACGATCTTCACCCGTATAACTGATAACTGGATTATCGCCACCCGTGATGGCGTTGGTCGCTGGGTTTATCGTCGGGTTGGTGGTCGTCAATGATACCGTATCAACTTGGCCAACATCTTCCATCTTAGTTATATATTTGCCAAACGTTGCCTGCGCGCGGCCGCCCATGCCTTTTTTCAACTGCACGTTGATGACGCCAGCAATAGCATCGGAACCATATTGCGAAGCTGCACCATCACGCAGCACTTCGATGCGTTCAATAGCCAATGGCGGAATTGTGTTGAGATCGACTGCGGTAGACCCGCGGCCAACAGAACCGTTCAAGTTCACGAGCGCCGACTGGTGACGGCGCTTACCGTTAATCAGCACCAGAACCTGATCGGGCGCAAGGCCGCGCAGTGTTGCAGGACGCAGAGAGTCCGTTCCATCAGTGAGCGACGGCTGCGGGAAGTTGAAAGAAGGTACGAGCTGGTTCAGCAATTTGTTTGTTTCGGTTTGGCCGCTGTTTAACAAAGCTTCCGCCGAAATGACGTCAACAGGAACTGTGCTGTCCGCCACAGTTCGGTCGGTACGGCGCGTGCCGGTGACGATAATCGCATCTGCACCAGTTGCTTCTTCAACGGCCGAACTTTGCGGTGCGCTGTCTTGAGCAAAGGCTGGGTTTGCCGCAGCTACAAATAGAGCAGTGGTCGAAACCGTCACTGCAAGTGCTGAAATGAGCTTAAGGTTCTTCATTTTATTTCCTCGATTTATGCCTATGTGCGGTATGCTGGCAGGAATCTGGCACTTTGACGTGATAAGTTCCAGTAAAGTCTTAATATTGAAATATTTTGCCATGGATGTGTGGCTTTGCGGCAACGCGCATATATTCCAATATGTTCGAAAAATTACATTAAGCTGTGGATTGCTGAAATCGCTGCTTTGCGACAACAGAATGGCTCGCTATCGGGACTAACATGTCCGAAATAATTGACGCTCCCGAAGAAGATCCGTTTGACGCAATAGTCGATGCGCCTTTCGATGCGGCGCTTTCTGAGCGGTATTTAATCTACGCAATGTCGACGATAACGGCACGTTCGCTGCCCGATTTGCGCGATGGACTTAAGCCTGTTCACCGGCGTTTGCTTTGGGCCATGCGCCTTTTGAAACTTGACCCTGCAAGCGGTTATAAAAAATGCGCGCGCGTTGTCGGTGATGTGATTGGTAAATATCACCCGCACGGCGATCAGTCGGTATATGACGCGATGGTCCGCCTCGCGCAGACTTTTTCGCTGCGGTATCCGTTGGTCGATGGGCAGGGCAATTTCGGTAATATCGACGGTGATAATGCTGCGGCCTATCGATATACTGAGGCGCGGCTGACCCGCACTGCTATCGAGCTGATGAACGGGCTTGATGAAAACGCGACCGATTTTCGGCCGACCTATAATGGCGAAGATGAAGAGCCAGAGGTCATGCCTGGCCTTTTCCCGAATTTGCTGGCCAATGGCGCAAGCGGGATTGCCGTAGGCATGGCGACAAGCATTCCCTCGCACAATGCAGCAGAAATCATTGATGCCGCGATGCTGTTAATCGAGGAGCCACAAGCCAGCCACGAACAGCTGATGGATATTGTGCGCGGGCCCGACTTCGCAACTGGCGGGGTGTTGGTTGACAGCCGCGCCGTTATCAGCGCTGCTTATGCCAGCGGACGCGGCGCGATGCGGGTGCGTGCCCGTTTCTCGAACGGTTGGCAGGACGGCGCTTGGGAACCAACGGGCGTTGAAAAGCTGACCGGCGGTACGTGGCAGCTTGTCGTATCCGAAATTCCCTATCAGGTCCAAAAAGGTAAATTGATCGAGCAGATTGCGCAGCTGATCGCCGATAAAAAGCTGCCTATTCTCGACGATATTCGGGACGAAAGTGACGAGCATGTGCGCATCGTGCTGGTGCCGAAAAGCCGGAATGTTGACCCCGAAGACATTAAAAACGCGTTGTTCCGCCTGACGGATTTGGAAACGCGTTTTTCTCTGAACATGAACGTTTTGGACGCAGACCGCACGCCAAAGGTCATGGGCTTGGGCGAAGTGCTGCTCCGCTGGCTGAAGCACCAAATTGAAGTGCTGGTGCGCAAGTCGCAGCATCGGCTTGAAAAAATAGATTCCCGGCTTGAGCTGCTGCAAGGCTATATCATTGCCTATCTCAATCTTGATCGCATCATCGAGATTATCCGGACCGAGGATGAGCCAAAGCCTGTTATGATGGCCGAATTCCTATTGAATGACCGGCAGGCAGAGGCAATCCTTAACATGCGGCTGCGGTCGCTGCGCAGGCTTGAGGAAATGGAGCTTCGGCGCGAGCTTGAAGGGCTGCAGGCCGAGCGCGAAGGGCTGGTGAAGTTACTTGAAAGCCCCGCGCTCCAGAAAAAGCGTTTGAAAAAAGACTTAGACGCGTTGCGCAAGAGTTATGCCGAAGAAACCGATCTTGGTCGCCGCCGTACTAGCCTTGAAGAAGCTGGCCAAGCGCGCGAGATTTCGCTCGAGGCTTTTGTTGAACGCGAACCTGTGACCGTGATCATGTCAAAGCGCGGCTGGATCAAGGCGATGAAGGGCCATGCCGACTTATCTGCACGCGCTGACTTTAAGTTCAAGGAAGGTGATGGCCCTGCCTTTGCTTTCCACGCGCAGACCACGGACAAGATACTGATCGCAACGGCCAATGGCCGTTTTTACACCTTGGGCGCGGATAAGCTTCCCGGCGCGCGCGGTTTTGGCGAGCCAGTGAGCACCATGATCGATATCGAAACGGGCAATGACATTATCGCCGTCTTCACCGCTGCACCCGACGGGCGCATGTTGCTGGCAGCTACCACCGGTAAGGGCTTTATTGCCCGGATGAGCGATGTCGTAGCCGAGACGCGCAAGGGGCGTGGCGTTGTAACACTCAAGCCTGGCTCGCGATTAAAGGTTGTGCGTCTTGCGCCGTCGGAAACCGCCGATGAAGCCATATTACGCGATCAATATGTGGCGGTGGTGGGCGACAACCGCAAACTTGTTGTTTTCCCGATGATTGAGATACCCGAAATGTCCAAAGGGCAGGGCGTGACTTTGCAACGGTATAAAGATGGCGGTCTTGCCGATGCTATTTGCTTCCGCATGAGCGAAGGCCTTAGCTGGGCTATGGGTGGCGATAGCGGGCGGATGCGCACGGAGAATGATATGTCCTTGTGGCGCGTTGCCCGCGGCGCCGCTGGCCGTTTGCCACCACAGGGCTTTCCCAGAAACAACCAATTCGACTGATATCTGATATTGGACGCAGTGAAGGAGCTGGGCCTTAAGGTTCTCGGCCCTAAAGCGGCAAAAATACTTACGCGTTTTTGGTTTCTGACAAGGCGGCGTTTACCGTCTGAGACGCCAGTTCATTTTGGCGTTGGATGTCGGGAAAGCCTTCATCAATCCAAGTAGCTTCAATAGCTTGCAGTGTTTTTGCGACCAATGGCCCTGCTGTCAGACCCAATTTTATGAGGTCCCCGCCTTTAACATTTAGGCTTGGAATTTCCCATTGCTGCAACTGCGCGAGACATTCTGGAACATCGCTATCTGTGCTGTACAGCATCACCACGTCGCGCGCGGTTTCGATGTCAGCATGATAGGCGGTGGCGCGAATGTTATCAGGTTTCGGCGGTGGCGCGGTTAGCCGACGGGCAAAACCTTCACGCAGTTTGTTCGACAGCTTCAACCGTGCGGCAACTTTATCCACAGCCACAGCATCGCGTTTCAGAAGCGCAAGAAATCGGGCGGGGAGTGAGGCGATCTGCGCAAATTGTTGTTCGCGCTTAATGAGGTTCTGCAAATCATTGGCTGCGCTGCTGGAAAGTTCTGGCAGGAACGGTGTAAAGATACCGTGCGTGATCATCAGCTCAATGGATAGCGCCGGGTCTCTTAAACTTAAAATGCGGGTAAGCTCCTGCGCGATGCGTTCACGCGACAATGCCGTCAAGCCATGCGCGCCTTTTGCGCATGCTGCAATTGCGTCTGCGTTCAGCTGCCCGCTTCCATATCGCGCGAGGAACCGGAAATAGCGCAATATGCGCAGAAAATCTTCGGCTATCCTCTCATTTGCATTGCCAATGAACCGTAATCTGCGCGTTGCCAAATCCTCAAGGCCGTTGAAATAATCGAAGATTTCTCCGCTTTTGGGCTCCGCATATAAGGCGTTGATCGTAAAATCACGCCGTGCTGCGTCCTCACGCCAGTCTGTGGCAAAGGCCACGGTCGCGCGGCGTCCGTCCGTTGCAACATCGCGGCGCAAGGTCGTTATTTCGTAATTTTTGCCACCGATTGCTGCGGTGACGGTGCCATGTTCAATACCGGTGGGGATTGCCTTTATGCCGCCTGCTTCCAACCTGTCGATGACGTCCATTGGCTCTAAAGCCGTCGCAATATCAACATCTGCGACCGGCAATCCCAGCAATGTATCGCGCACTGCGCCGCCCACATATCGCGGACCGCCATGGGCATCGCCCAGTACCGCCAAAACCTTTTTCAAGCCTTCGGCATGCTGCCATTCGGCATCGGGAAGTTTAGTGCCTATCATGCCAGTCGTCGCACCAGATTGGCAATTATCCCTGCCGTCACGCCCCATATGCGCCGATTGCCCCATTGAATATCGTAATAGCTGCGCTGCTGCCCATTCCAAGCCGCCTGTTTTTTGATTGAATTGGCAGGATCAAATAGAAAGGCAAGAGGCACCTCAAACCAGTCTTCTACTTCTTGGGGATTGGCTTGCAACGCAAGGTCTGGAGGAATAACGCCGACAACGGGTGAGATGCTGTAGCCGCTTCCGGAAATATAAGTATCGGCCACGCCGATTACGTCAACTTGGGTGGGTGGAAGGTTCAATTCTTCATGTGCCTCACGCAAAGCAGCGGCAATATTGTTTTCATCTCCGTCGTCGACCTTGCCGCCCGGGAACGCCACTTGACCTGCATGGCTACGCAACCAAGTCGGGCGCTGGGTCAGTATAACGCCTGGCTCCGGCCTGTCGGTAATGGCTATCAGCACCGCTGCCGCACGGTGGCCTTTTGAACCCAGGTAACGTTCGTCCTCGATTTCAATGTTGAGCGCTGGATCAAGCGCTATATGCAGCCGTGAACGCCAATTCATGCAGGAGTAGCCAGATAAAATTGGGCACCTTTGCTCCAAATGCAAGGAAATTCTGGGTTTTCTGCAAGCACCAGATTGGCCAGCTCGTAGTATACTGGACGCGCAAGCTTTGCCCATAGGCCTTCCCGTACATACAAATATAACAGCCCGTTGCGCATCTCGATTGCGTGATCAGCATCAGCGAAAACCAGGTCATCGCTGTTCAGGCGGAACGCCAGAGTGCGGTTTTGGCCTTCGCCTTCACTTTGCAGCTCGACAGCAATGAATGGTACATCATCAACGATGATCGAAAGCTTTTGCTGCGGCGTCACAAGCCAATGCTGTCCATCGGTATCTCGGCGCAACAGGCTCGAAAAAGCCCGGATCATTGCAGGTCGCGTGATTTCGCCGCCCTGATGAAACCATTTGCCGTCCGACGCGATCCGCATTTCGCTGTCGCCCGTATTGGCGGGTTCCCAGCTTTCCACCGGCGGCAATTTTCGCGCCGCAACAAGTTCCGTAATATCGGACAGTGTAAGCTTTGCTAGATCAGGTGCTTCATAAGGCATAGGAGCGCGATACGGACAAAGCTAGCGATCGTCAAAGCTTAGTCAGTTGGTCCAAGCATGCCGTGCGTTGGCAAAGCAACCATATTGCTATTGCGCAGAAGCAAACGCCGAGGTTCCCAAGGGCCGGGCAAGGTCCAGCCAGATGTGCCCTCAGCTTCAAAACCAAAACGGCCATAATATTCGGGATCGCCAATCATCACCATTGGCGGGTCTTGCGGCGTTGCGGCCTCCAGCATCAATTGCATCAGTTGCTTCCCATGTCCGCTGTTCTGGCAACGGGTGGCAACAGCGACTGGTCCTACCAAGATTAAGGCGGCCGTATCCACGCGGATAGGCCAACACTGGATGCTTGCGACAAGAACGCCGCTATCCAATATGGCAAAGGACAGATGATCAAAAGCGGTCATGCCTTTGCGCAGCAAATAGGCGGTGCGCATATGCCGGTCAGTTCCAAATGCATCATCCAGCAGCGCGTTCAACGCATCTGCAGATGTGCCGGTTAGGGGCGAGAACTGAATCATGTTTTGGCCTGTTGAATTGCCGAAGCGTGGGAAGGTTATCGCCGCGCCCTGTCACCGCGGATCCATTTTGTCCAATCCAATATATAACGCCACCAATAATATAGGCAGCGGTAAATTGCCTTTATAGCAAACATATATTAGCGTGTGCCTCTTATATGGTTTTGTTACGCAGGAGACGACATGGTGAACAATCAAGACGTGCCCCAGGACATATCAGAGGCGACTATGTCGCCTGCGCGTATCAAAAAAGATTATGCTGGTTATTTGGTTTTGATTGCCGGGATAGGTGCGTTTGTCTGGGGCTTGGTTTCCGCTGTTGGAACAGGTTGGGGGTTCTGGGAATATACCTCAGGTCTCAAGGGCGTTTTTTTCGCATTTCTGTTAGGCATTGGCGCTATTCTGATTGGCCTGTTTCAAGCATGGCGCTTGCGTAAGTCTGTTGCGCCACCACCGCGCGCACGCCGTTGGGTTGGTATGCTTGTTGCGTTAATCTATGTGGGATGGGTAGGAACGTTTCTTGTCAAGGCACTCACGGTGCCTGCCATTCATGATATATCGACCGATCTTGCTGATCCGCCAGCCTTTCAGACGTTGCAGCTGCGTGCGGACAATCTGGACAATGTTCCTGGCGCGGATGATTTGAAAATGCGCGGTCTTACTCCACAGCAGCGTTGGGGTGTTGTGCACCAAAAGGGCTATGGCGACATTCGTTCGGTTCGTATTAATGAACCTGTGGCAATGGTTATTGCCAAGGCGGAACGCCTCGCAAAAGCACGCAATTGGGACATTGCGATTTCTTTGCCCGCAGAAGGCCGGCTGGAAGCGACTGAAACCAGCGCATTTTTTCAGTTTAAAGATGACGTCGTATTGCGGGTACGTCCATCTGACACGGGGGAGGGGAGCATTGTCGATATGCGCTCTGTCAGCCGCGTTGGGCTAAGTGATTTGGGCATGAATGCGAAGCGCGTACGATCTTTCCTTGCAGATCTTACAGGAACGGTGACGGCGGCGCCATAAGGCGTCGCCGCAGCATCTGCTACTTCTTCGGCGTCAGTTTCAACAAGCGTCCTTCTGAGCCGCGGTACTCATCCTCAAGCAACCAGATAGCGCCATCAGGGCCCTGTTCTACTTCGCGGATGCGCGCGCCCATATCCCATTGGTCGGCTTTGGTGGCATTTTTGCCATCCAGCTTAACCCGCACCAGCGCCTTTGCGCCAAGACCGCCAAGAAATGCGCTGCCCTTCCACTCTTTGAACATGTCGCCTGAATAAATCATAAGGCCAGCAGGAGATATGGCGGGGTTCCAGAACACTTTGGGCGCTTCAAAGCCGTCACCCGGGGCATGGTCTGGAATATCGCGACCGTCGTAATGGTTGCCATTGGACACGAAAGGATAGCCGTAATTGGCTGCCTTCTTAACAAGGTTCAATTCATCACCACCGGCTGGCCCCATTTCTTGGTTCCATAACCTGCCTTGCGTATCAAAGGCGATGCCAAGCGGATTGCGATGCCCATAAGACCAGATTTGCGATTTTACGCGGCCCTGATCGTAAAAGGGATTGTCCGATGGAACCACCCCGCTGTCGGTCAGCCGAACAATTTTACCAAGATTTTGGTTGAGGTCCTGCGCAGGGTCGAATTTCTGCCGCTCGCCACTGCTGATATACAGCATGCCATCCGGCCCGAAAGCGAGACGATGGCCAAAATGGCCTTGACCCGAGACCCTTGGTTCCTGCCGCCAGATTATTTGAACACCGCTCAAGGCAGCTTTGCCGCCTGCAATGGTAAGCTTGCCTCTTGCCACTGCCGCGCCAAACCCACTTTCACCCGCTTCGGCAAAGCTGAGATAGACAAGTTTGTTTGTGGCAAAGTCTGGGTGTAGAATGACGTCACCAAGGCCCCCTTGGCCGCCATAGGCAACTGCTGGAACGCCATCAACATCCACAACGGGGCCCTCATTTTGCCACAGCTTCAGTTTGCCCTTCTTTTCGGTCACAAGTGCATATGGCGTGTTGGGCACAAACGTCATGGCCCATGGCTGATCGAAATCCGCAACGACTGCGACGTCAAAAGGTTTCCCGCTGGTGTCTGCGGGGGCGGCGTCACTGACCGAAGGTTGGCAGGCTGCAGCTAGAAATGACGCGCCAAGCAGGAAAGACAATTTCGACATTAATAAGTGCTCCTATTATTTGTGCCTGGGTTAGTTGGGAATTCAGACCCCTATGTGCAAGAGGCTTGCATAGGAAAGGCTTCCGCACTATAACAAAGGCATCCTTACATTGTGAGAACTTGGAAGGGCTGGCGCCACTGGGGCCGGCGCTGAAAGTCATTGCATGTCGTATAAGAAAGACTGAATTTGCCTGATCTAGATAAACTGAGCAGTTTGATTGCCCCTGAGGCGAAAGCGCTTGGCTTTTCGTTGGTGCGCGTGGCGTGGTTTTCCAACGGAGCACAGGGTAGCGATGAGCCGACCTTGCAGGTGATGGCAGAACGTGCCGAAACACGGCAGTTGAACATCGATGATTGCGCGGCGCTTTCGCACCGCATCTCTGACCTGTTTGACGAGCTCGACCCTATTGTTGAGGCATATCGCCTTGAAGTCAGTTCACCTGGCATCGACCGGCCACTGACGCGCTTGGCGGATTTCGCCGACTGGGTAGGACATGAGGCAAAGATTGAACTGAGCGAGCCAATGGATGGCCGCAAGAATATTCGTGGTGACCTTGCCGGTGTGGACGGCGAAGAAATCCATGTCGATGACCGCAAGGCCGGACGGCTGACATTCCCATTTTCCGCACTTGGCCAAGCCAAGCTGCTCTTGACAGACCGGTTGATTGCGTCGACTGCCCCCATCAACAGCGATGGGGCGGACGAAGTAGAAGCCGAACCCATTCACGACGAAGCACAGGAAGATTAAGAACATGGCCAGTAGTATTGCCGCCAACAAGGCCGAATTGCTTGCAATCGCCAATGCGGTCGCCACCGAAAAGATGATCGACAAGTCGATTGTTATAGAAGCGCTTGAAGAAGCTATTCAACGCGCCGCGCGTGCGCGTTATGGTGCCGAAAATGACATTCGTGCGAAGCTGGATACCCAGACGGGCGACCTGCGCTTGTGGCGCGTTGTTGAAGTCGTTGAAAATGTCGAAGATTATTTCAAACAAGTTGACTTGAAGCAGGCCGACAAGTTGCAAAAGGGCGCCGTTGTCGGTGACTTCATCGTCGACCCGTTGCCCGCAGTTGACCTTGGTCGCATCGATGCACAATCGGCAAAGCAGGTCATCTTTCAAAAGGTGCGCGATGCAGAGCGCGAGCGCCAGTTTGAAGAGTTCAAGGATCGCACAGGCGAGATTATCACAGGTGTGGTGAAATCAGTCGAATTTGGTCATGTTGTCGTCGATCTTGGCCGGGCAGAGGGCGTCATCCGCCGCGACCAGCAGATCCCTCGTGAAGTTGTGCGCGGTGGCGATCGTGTCCGTGCGCTCATCATGAA